>NZ_BAABKC010000129.1:0-25012 GCF_039543625.1 Streptomyces similanensis
CGGCCAGCAGCCGCCGCACCTGCGCCCGCTCGGCGGCGTCCAGCCCCGCCACGTCACGGTGGCGCAGCACCTCGGCCGAGCTGGCGAGGGAGGCGACCGGCGGACCCGGCCGGTCCTCGTCGCGGCCGCCGCCGCGCAACCCGTCGGGCGCCTCCCGCGGCAGCGGGCGCAGCCGCGGCCGGGGAGCGGCCCGCACCGCCCGGACCGGCGGCCGACCGGAGCCGAAGTACGCCTCGAACACCCGCTCGTAGCGCTCCAGGTCGTCCCGGTCCGCGCACAGGGTCAGCCGCCCCGCCCAGTACACGTCGGCCCGCACCCCCGGTCGCAGCACCGCCACCGCCCGCAGGAAGGCGTGCACCCGCTCGGAGCTGACGGCCACCCCGGCCGCCCGCAGGGCCCGCGCGAAACCCACCAGCACCGCGTCGGCCCCCGACGGAGCGGCGCCGGGGCGGGGGTCGGCGGATGCGGAAGGCGGCACGTCCCTCACGCCTCCCGCCCCGCGAGGATCGCCGCGAAGTCCAGGCCCCGGGCCCGGTCGATGTCCTCGCGGTACTTCAGGACCGCGCCGAGCGTGGCCGTCGCCAGCTCGGCGTCCGCCTCGTCCGCGCCGAGCGCGTCCAGGGCGCGCGCCCAGTCCAGGGTCTCGGCCACCCCCGGCGGCTTGAGCAGCTCCTGACCGCGCAGCGCCTGCGCCAGCGCGGTCACCTGCTCCGCGAGCCGCTCCGACACCTCCGGCAACCGCCGCCGCACGATGGCCAGTTCACGGGCGAAGCCGGGGTGGTCGAACCAGTGGTACAGACAGCGCCGCTTCAGCGCGTCGTGCACCTCCCGGGTGCGGTTGGAGGTCAGCACCACCACCGGCGGCACCTCGGCGCGCAGCGTGCCCAGCTCCGGGACCGTCACCTGGAACTCCGAGAGCACCTCCAGCAGGAACGCCTCGAACTCGTCGTCCGCTCGGTCGATCTCGTCCACCAGCAGCACCGACGGCTGGGTCTGCAACGCCCGCAGCAGCGGCCGGGCGATGAGGAACCGCCGGTCGTACAGCTCGCGCTCCAGCCGTTCGGCGTCCGCGACCCCGGCCGCCTCGGCGGCGCGCAGATGCAGCAGCTGGCGGGGGAAGTCCCAGTCGTACAGCGCCTGCGAGGCGTCGATGCCCTCGTGGCACTGGAGCCGGATCAGCGGCGCGCCGAGCACCTCGGCGAGGGCGGCGGCGAGCGCGGTCTTGCCCACGCCCGCGTCGCCCTCGCAGAAGACCGGCCGGTGCAGCCGGAGCGCCAGGAAGCAGGCGACGGCCAGCCCGTCGTCCACCAGGTACCCGGTCTCCTCCAGGCGGGAGCGCACCTGTTCGGGGCTGTCGACGGCGGCGATCGGCGCTCACCCCATCCCGGCGGCGGCCAGGACCGCCCGTCTGGTCAGCACCCGCGCCAGATGCGCCCGGTACTCGGGCGAGGCGGAGGCGTCCCGGGACGGCCGGGTGCCCTCGGCCGCCGACGCGGCCGCGCGGGCCACGGCCCCGGCGTCCGCCGCGCCGGTCAGCGCCGCTTCGGCCGCCGCGGCCCGCAGCGGCGTCGCGCCCATGTTGGTCAGCCCGATCCGCGCCTCGGCGATCCGCCCGTCCTCGCGCCGCACCAGCGCGGCCACCGCGACCATCGCCCAGGACTGGGAGACCCGGTGGAACTTCTCGTACCGGTGGCCCCAGCCCTCCCGCTTGGGCACCCGCACCTCCACCAGCAGCTCGTCGGGGGCCAGCGCGGTCTGGAGGTAGTCGGCGAAGAACTCACCGGCCGGGACGGCACGCCGCCCGCCCGGTCCCACGGCGACCAGTTCGGCGTCCAGCGCCAGCGCCACCGCGGGCAGGTCACCGGCCGGGTCGGCGTGCGCGAGCGAGCCGCCGAGGGTGCCCCGGTGCCGTACGGCCGGGTCGGCCACCGTCTCGGTCGCCTGCGCCAGCAGTCCCGCGTACCGCCGCACCAGCGGGTCGCGGACCACGTCGTGGTGCGTGGTCAGCGCGCCGACGACCAGTGTGTCGCCGTCCTCGCGCACCCCGCGCAGACCGGGGATCCGGCCCACGTCCACGACGAGTTCGGGGAAGGCCAGCCGCAGCCGCAGCAACGGCAGCAGACTCTGCCCGCCGGCCAGCACCTTCGCCTCCTCGCCGGCCTCGGCGAGGACGCGCACGGCCTCCTCCAGGGTGTCCGGCCGGACGTAGTCGAACGCGGGGGGAATCACCGTGCGGCCTCCTCTGGCTCCGGACGGCCGGACCCGGCGGCCCGGACGGCCTCCCAGACCCGTTCGGGTGTGCACGGCATCCGTACGTCGGTGACGCCCAGCGGGCGCAGCGCGTCCACGACCGCGTTGACCACGGCGGGCGTGGAGGCGATGGTGCCCGCCTCGCCGACGCCCTTGGCGCCGAGCGGGTTGGACGTGGCGGGCGTCTCGGTGCGGTCGGTCGTGAACTCGGGCAGGTCCGCCGCCGACGGCACCAGGTAGTCGGCCATCGTGCCGGAGACCAGGTTGCCCTCCGTGTCGTAGACCGCCTCCTCGAACAGCGCCTGCGCGATGCCCTGGGCGAGACCGCCGTGCACCTGGCCCTCGACGATCATCGGGTTGATCACCCGGCCCACGTCGTCCACGCACACGTAGGAGCGGATCGAGGTCTGCCCGGTCTCGGTGTCGACCTCGACCGCGCACAGGTGGGTGCCGTGCGGGTAGGAGAAGTTCTCCGGGTCGAGCACATGGCCGGCGTTCAGGGTGGGCTCCATGCCCTCGGGCACGTCGTGCGAGGTGAACGTCTCGAAGGCGACCTCCTGGATGGTCCGCCGCGCCTCCGGCGAACCCTTCACCGAGAACACGCCGCCCTTGAACTCCACGTCGTCCTCGCTCGCCTCCAGCAGGTGCGCGGCCACCTTCCGCGCCCGGTCCACCACCTTCTCGGCCGCCCGGTGCACCGCCGCGCCGCCCACCACCAGGGACCGCGAGCCGTAGGTGTCCATGCCCTGCGGGGCCACCAGCGTGTCGCCGTGCACCACCTCGACGTCCTCGAACGGCACGCCGATCACGTCCGCGGCGATCTGGCTCCAGCACGTCACGTGCCCCTGCCCGTGCGGGCTGGTGCCGGTGACCACCTCGACCTTGCCGGTGGGCAGCACCCGGATGCTCGCCGCCTCCCAGCCGCCCGCCGAGTACCTGAGGTCCCGCAGCACCCGGCTCGGGGCCAGCCCGCACATCTCCGTGTACGTCGACACGCCGATGCCCAGGCGTACGGCGTCGCCGCGTTCCGCGCGCTCGCGCTGCTCGGCGCGCAGCTCGTCGTATCCGAACAGGGCGAGCGCCTTGTCGGTGGCGGCCTCGTAGTTCCCGCTGTCGTAGGTCAGGCCGGCGATCGAGTCGTACGGGAACTCCCCGTGCCGGATCCAGTTGCGCCGCCGCACCTCCACCGGGTCCAGGCCCAGCTCGGCGGCGAGTTCGTCCATGGTCCGCTCGATGGCGAAGGTGGCCTCCGGGCGGCCGGCGCCGCGGTACGCGTCGGTCGGGGTGCGGGTGGTGAACACGCCGGTGCAGTCGAACTCGTAGGAGTCCATCTTGTAGATCGCCGGGTACATGAACGCGCCCAGGACCGGGATGCCGGGCGTCACCAGCATCAGATAGGCGCCCATGTCGGCGAGCAGGTCCACCTTGAGGCCGAGCAGCCTGCCCTCGCGGGTGGCGGCCAGCTCCACGTCCTGGATCATGCCGCGGCCGTGGTGGGTGGCGAGATACCCCTCGGAGCGCGACTCGGTCCACTTCACCGGTCGGCCGAGCCGGCGCGCGAGCGCCAGCGCGACCGCCTCCTCGCCGTACACCTGGAGCTTGGAGCCGAAGCCGCCGCCCACGTCGGGCGCGATCACCCGCAGCTTGTGCTCCGGGACCCCGCAGACCACCGACAGCATGATCCGCAGGATGTGCGGGATCTGCGTCGCCGAGTACACGGTGTACTCGCCGGAGGCGGCGAGCGGGGTGACGACGACCGCGCGCGGCTCCATCGCGTTCGGGATGAGCCGCTGCTGCACGTAGCGCCGCCGGATGACCACGTCGGCGCGCTCGCGCGCCCGCTCGTAGGGCTCGCCGCACCGCAGCGGCCAGTCGTACGCCCGGTTGGTGCCCTGGTCGGCGTGGACCAGCGGCGCGTCCTCGGCGAGCGCGGCCTCCAGGTCCAGGACCGGCGGCAGGGGCGCGTAGTCGACCTCGATCGCCTCCAGGGCGTCGGCGGCGGCGTACCGGTCGCGGGCCACCACGACCGCGACCGGGTCGCCGGCGTGCCGCACCTCGTCCAGCGCGAGCGGCGGATGGTCCGGCAGCACCATGTCCTCGGTGACCGGCCACGCGCAGGGCAGCGAACCGAGCGCGTCGGCCAGGTCGCGGCCGGTGAACGCGGCGACCACGCCGGGGCGTTCGAGGGCGGCGGAGACGTCGACGCGCTCGACGCGGGCGTGCGCCATCGGACTGCGCAGGAAGGCCAGGTGCAGCAGACCGGTGACGGAGATGTTGTCGGTCCAGTTGGTCTGCCCGGTGACCAGCCGGGCGTCCTCCTTGCGCAGCCGGGACCTGCCGACCTCGCCCTCGGCTCCCTCGGTTCTCTCTGCCCCGTGGACGGCCCGGTCGGCCTGGTCGGTCATGCCGTCACCTCCTGGCCGGACGCGGTCCGCCGGCCGGGCGCGGGGCTCTCCTCGGCGCCCTCGCCCTCCTCGGCGGCGGCGAGCATCGCGCGGACGATGTTCTGGTAGCCGGTGCACCGGCACAGGTTTCCTTCCAGCGCCTTGCGCACCTCGTCGGAGGTGGGGTGCGGGTTCTCGCGCAGCAGATCGCGGGCGGCCATGATCATGCCGGGGGTGCAGTAGCCGCACTGGAGCGCGTGCCGCTCGTGGAAGGCGCGCTGCAACGGCGTCCACACGCCGCCTCGGGCCAGCCCCTGCACGGTGGTCACCTCGCCGCCGTCCGCCTGCACGGCCAGCACCGTGCAGCTCTTGACGCTCGCGCCGTCCAGCTCGACGGTGCACGCCCCGCAGTTGGAGGTGTCGCAGCCGACGGGGGTGCCGGTCAGGCCGAGCCGGTCGCGCAGGTAGTGGACCAGCAGCAGGCGGGGCTCCACCTCGTCCTCGTAGGCCGTGCCGTCCACCGTGACCGAGATATGGGTCATGTGCCCTCCAGGGACCGTCCGGGCGTGCATGAGGGAAACCAGCGACCGGTGTGGTGTAGGTCACTCTATGACCGAGCCCGGGGCGGGGCGAGTGGTGCGGCGGGGCCTCTGGCCGAAAGCCGCCCGGTTCCGGAACCGGGCGAACCGCCGGAACCGGTGACACCGGTGACACCGGTGATACCAGGGGTGGCGGCGCACGGCGCGGTGTCAGACGGCGCCCGCCAGTCCCTCCACCGCGGCCCGCACCGGCGCCACGCCGTCCTCCGCGCGGATCCGGACGCCCAGCGCCTCGGCCCGCTCCCGGTGGACCGGATGGCGGGTGGCCCGTACGAGGGCCGCGGCCAGCGACTCCGCGGTCAGCCGGCGCACCGGGACGGCGCACGGGGCCACCCCCAGCCGGATCAGCCGCTCGGCCCAGAAACCCTCGTCGAACTGGACCGGCAGCGGCACCGCGGGCACCCCCGCGCGCAGACCCGCCGCCGTGGTGCCCGCCCCCGCGTGGTGCACCACGGCCGCCATGCGCGGGAACAGCGCCGAGTGCGGGACCTCGCCGATGGTGAGCATGTCGTCCCCGGCCGCCGCGAGCCCGCCCCAGCCGCGCTGCACCACCCCGCGCAGCCCGGCCCGGCGCAGCGCGCGCACGATGGTGCCGCTCAGCCGGCGCGGATCGGGCACGGTGGCGCTGCCGAGCCCCACGAAGACCGGCGGCGGCCCGGCGTCCAGGAACCGCAGCAGCTCCGCGGGGAGCGAGTCGTCACGGTCGTACGGCCACCAGTAGCCGCACACCCGCAGCCCGGGCCGCCAGTCGCCCGGCCGGGGCACCACCAGCTCGCTGAAGCCATGGTGCACGGGCCGGCGCAGCCCCGCGCGGATGTACCAGGGCGTCGCGGGGCGGGCGGCGGGCAGCCCGAGCCGGGACCGCACGGCGGGCACCGCCGCGGAGAAGACCCGGTCGACGGCGAGGTTCACCCCGTGCCCGGCCAGCCGGTTGGCCGCCGCGCCCCAGTGTCCGCCGCCCAGCAGCGGGGGCGCGAACTCGCGGGTGGGGGAGAGGGGTTGCAGATGCGCGCCCATGCTGGGTTTGCCGAGCGCTTCGGCGATGGCGTGCCCGACCGGTCCGAGCGAGCCGGACAGCAGCAGCACGTCGTTCTTCTCGGCCGCCGCGACCAGCTCGTCGGTCATCCGGGCGAGCGCCGCCCGCGCCAGCCCGACGGCCCGCACCATCTTCCCCGCGCTGGTGGCGCTGCGGTGCAGGCCCCGGCCGCGCGAGGAGTCCAGCTCGGCCCGCGGATCGACCGGCAGCGCGCGAAAGCCGAGGCCCGAGCCCGCGACCAGCGGCTCGAAGCATCCGTGGGTGACCAGGGTGACCTCGTGGCCCGCGCGGGCCAGACCGTGCCCCAGCCCGGTGAACGGGGCGACGTCGCCCCGGGATCCCGCCGTCATGATCGCTACGCGCACGTCGGCCAGTATGCGGGCGGGGCGGGCCACGGCCCGTGAACGACCCGTGGGGTGTCGGCGCCGTCACCCCGCCACGGCGCCCGTACGGCACACCCGGCTGGGGCGACGAGTCCCCCGCGCACCGGTGCGACGTGCGCGCGGATGCCGGACACGGACAGGTCATGAGCGACGACGAGATCTCCGCCGCCGCCCGGGCGGGCTGTACGGCGCTGCGCCCGGCCGACGCGGTACGCGGCCACGGGCGCAGCCGACGTCTGGTGCGACCGGCTGGCGAGCGGCGGCGGCGCGCACGAGCGGCGCACGACGGCCGCCCCCGAGGCCGAGCCGAGACGCCGGCCGCCCGACCGCACGAGGCCCCGGCCCGGCTCTCTCCGCCCGGCCAGGAGGTACTGCGACCGGCCGCCGCCTCGCCCGGCCGGCCGGCCCGGAACGGCGTACGCGAACGACGTGCCCCGGCCCCGGTCCCGGCCACCGGAACCGGCCTCGGTCTGGAGGCGACGTGCGCCGCAGACCAGCCCGAGTACGGCGTCAGGGCCGGGACGTCACGGAGTACGACGCCCGGCCGTGCCGCTCACCCGCCGAGCTGCCGGGCGGCGGCGTCCACGGTCTGCTCCAGCAGCGTGGCGATGGTCATCGGGCCGACCCCGCCCGGCACCGGCGTGATCAGCGAGGCCCGCAGCGCGGCGGAGTCGAAGTCCACGTCGCCGACGTTGCCCGGGTTGTAACCGGCGTCGATCACGACCGCGCCCGGCTTGACGTCCTCGCCCTTGATCAGCCGCGGCCGGCCCACGGCGGCCACCACCACATCGGCCTCGCGGACCACGGACGCCAGGTCCCGGGTCCGCGAGTGGCAGTACGTCACCGTGGCGTCCCGGGCGAGCAGCAGCATCCCCACCGGCTTGCCGAGGATCGCGCTGCGGCCGACCACGACGGCCCGCTTGCCGGCCAGGTCGACGTCGTAGGCGTCCAGCAGCCGCAGGATGCCGCCGGGCGTGCAGGAGACGAACCCCGGCCCGCCGAAGCTCATCGTCGCGAAGGAGGCGAAGGTGACGCCGTCGACGTCCTTCTCGGGCGCGATGGCCTCGAACGCGGCCCGCTCGTCGACGTGTTCGCCGACCGGGTGCTGGAGCAGGATGCCGTGCACGGCCGGGTCCTGCGACAACGACCGCAGCGCGGCGACCAGTTCCCCGGTGCTGGTCTCGGCGGGCAGCTCCACGTGCCGGGAGACGATCCCGGCCGTGCGGCACCGGTTCTGCTTCATCCGCACATAGGTGACGGAGGCCGGGTCCGCGCCGACCAGCACCGTCGCCAGACAGGGCGCGGTGCCGGTGCGGCCGGTGAGTTCCGCGGCGCGCCGCGCGGTCCGCTCGACGATGCGGCGGGCGAGCGCGGTGCCGTCCATGAGGCGTGCCTGGGACATGGGTCCACTCCTGGGCGTTCGACGGATCGCCCAGGCGCGCGGCTGTGACTCGACGGAGACCGCTCCCCGGTGGTACTCCACCTCAGCGCCAGTCACGGTCCCGGGCCCAGCTTACGGGCCGCCCGGGGCGGCACGCCTCCGGGTTCCGCGACCGGGTGCGGCGGCCCGGGGCCCGGCGGCGGCTCACCGGAGACCGGAGCACCGTGGAGGAGGCGCTTCGTGGCGGAGGCAGGGGTCAGGAGCGGGCAGGTACGGCCGCCTCACCGCCGCCGGCCGCGCCGTACGCACCGGGGCCGGGGCCGGGGCCGTGCGCCGGGCAGTGCCGCGCGCAGCAGGGAGCGGAGGAGGGCGGTGCCGGCGAGGCGGCCCGCCGTCGCGATCGGGCGCGGCGCCGGCGGGGCCGGGGCGCGGGTCCGGCCCCGGCCCGCGTGGGCCGAGAAGGTCCAGGTCAGCCGGGAGCTGACCTGGAACGTCGCGGTCCGCCGCCCTACGCGTCCCATGCCCCGGCCATGATCGGCTCGATGCCGCGGCGCGGTGTGCCGGTGTCTGACGCGGAGCTTGCCATGGTGTCCTCCCGCGAGGTCCGCGGCCGCGGCCCGGGCGGGCCGCGACGGGCCTCACCTCCGAGCGTCCTCCGCCCCGCCGGGCTCGGCAAACGCGGCCGCGGACCCGGACGCGCCGGGGGAAGGGGACACCGGCCGGGTCCTCGTACCGTCGCCGATCAGCGGCGCGTAGGGTCGGAAGGTACGGATCTCCGGTCGACGGAAGGAACCACCATCATGGCGCAGGAAGTGCGCGGCGTGATCGCACCCGGGAAGAACGAGCCGGTACGGGTCGAGACGATCGTCGTGCCGGATCCCGGTCCCGGCGAGGCCGTGGTACGGGTCCAGGCCTGCGGCGTCTGCCACACCGACCTGCACTACAAGCAGGGCGGCATCAACGACGACTTCCCCTTCCTCCTCGGCCACGAGGCCGCCGGCGTCGTGGAGTCGGTCGGCGACGGCGTCACCGACGTCGCGCCCGGCGACTTCGTGATCCTCAACTGGCGTGCCGTGTGCGGAAAGTGCCGCGCCTGTCTGCGCGGCCGCCCCTGGTACTGCTTCGACACCCACAACGCGAAGCAGCGGATGACCCTCACCGACGGCACCGAGCTGTCCCCGGCCCTCGGGATCGGCGCCTTCGCCGAGAAGACGCTCGTGGCGGCCGGACAGTGCACCAAGGTCGACCCGGCCGTCTCCCCGGCCGTGGCCGGACTGCTCGGCTGCGGCGTGATGGCCGGCATCGGCGCGGCGATCAACACCGGCGGCGTCGGCCGCGGCGACTCGGTCGCCGTCATCGGCTGCGGCGGCGTCGGGGACGCGGCGATCGCCGGCGCGTACCTGGCCGGCGCGGCGAAGGTCATCGCCGTCGACATCGACGACCGCAAGCTGGAGACCGCCCGCACCATGGGCGCCACCCACACCGTCAACTCCCGGAGCAGCGACCCCGTCGAGGCGATCCGCGAGCTGACCGGCGGCTTCGGCGCCGACGTCGTCATCGAGGCGGTCGGCCGCCCCGAGACGTACCGACAGGCCTTCTACGCCCGCGACCTGGCCGGCACCGTCGTCCTGGTCGGCGTGCCGACGCCGGAGATGAAGCTCGAACTGCCGCTGCTGGACGTCTTCGGGCGCGGCGGCTCCCTGAAGTCGAGCTGGTACGGCGACTGCCTGCCCTCCCGCGACTTCCCCCTGCTCATCGACCTCCACCTCCAGGGCCGCCTGCCGCTGGACAAGTTCGTCACCGAGACCATTCAACTGGACGAGGTGGAGAAGGCGTTCGAGCGGATGCACCAGGGCGACGTGCTGCGCTCGGTGGTGGTGCTGTGATGGCCGCCCGCATCGAACGCCTCGTCACCTCCGGGCAGTTCACCCTCGATGGCGGCTCCTGGGACGTCGACAACAACGTGTGGATCGTCGGCGACGACCACGAGGCCGTCGTCATCGACGCCGCCCACGACGCCGAGGCGATCCTCCGGGCGGTGGGGGACCGGCGGCTGACCGCGATCGTGTGCACCCACGCCCACAACGACCACGTGAACGCCGCGCCCGCCCTCGCCGACCGCACCGGCGCGAAGATCTGGCTGCACCGCGACGACCTGCCGCTGTGGCGGATGACCCACCCGGACCGGGAGCCCGACGAGCACCTCGCCGACGGCCAGGTGATCGAGGCGGCGGGCGCCGACCTGACCGTCCTGCACACCCCCGGCCACGCTCCGGGCGCCGTCTGCCTGTACGACCCCGGACTGGGCGTCGTCTTCACCGGCGACACCCTCTTCCAGGGCGGTCCCGGCGCCACCGGCCGCACCTACTCCCACTTCCCGACGATCATCGACTCGATCCGCGACCGCCTGCTGACGCTGCCGCCCGAGACGAAGGTCCTCACCGGCCACGGCGACGGCACCACCATCGGCGCCGAGGCGCCCCACCTGGACGAGTGGATCAGCCGCGGCCACTGACCCGCACCGGTGGGCCGGGGGCGCCGCCCCCCGGCACACCGCCGGGCCGCGCCGTCGTCCGTCACCCGTCCGCCGCGGGCGGGCGCGCGCCCGGCAGCGGCCAGCGCGCCGGATGGCCCGGCGGCAGCGTCAAGTCCTCCCGCACGGCGGCGTAGTAGCCGTCCCGCGCGGCCCGCTGCCGCGCCAACAGCCCCTGCCAGGCGTCGGGTTCGCGCCGCCCCTCGCGCAGGAACCGTTCCATCTCCATCGCCACCACCACCCACGCCCGGGCCGTCTCCACGACCTGCGGGCTGCCCAGCATGAGCAGCGCCTCGCCGGAGGGGTCCCGGGCGAGCGCGGCCTCCGTCAGCAGGGGCTCGGCCTCCGCCAGGGCCAGCGGATGCGGGTGCGGGTCGTTGCCGAGATGCGAGGCGACCCGGTAGGCCAGCGTGACCGACTTCTTGAGCGTGCGCGCGTACTCGGTGTACACGGCGAGCCGGCGCTCCTCCCAACGGGCCGCCCGTTCCCGGCGGAAGCGGGCCCGGTCGCTGCGCACGACCGCCAGATAGGAACCGAGCGCGCCGATCACCACACCGATGAGCGCGGGGAGTTGCTGCACGAACGCCGACATGCGTCGCACCGTATCCGCCTGCGCGCCCACCGGCGCACCCCGCCCGCGCCCCTCCGCACCCGCCCGCGCCCGACCCGTCCGAATGTCACCGTTTCGTCTCGACCCCGGGCCGCCCACAACCGCGGGCCGCCCCCGGCTGTCTAGGTGTCCGAGAACGAAGAGACGCGAACCCGATCGAGGGGGAAGGACAGGGCGCCCATGAGGCACATAGGCAGACGGGGAGCCGTCGTGCTCGGCGCCACCTCACTGGTGGCGCCGCTCACACTCGCGCTCGGCGCAGCGCCGGCGCAGGCGGCGAGCTGTACGGCGAGCAAGGGGCCGTACCAGAAGCAGGTCGAGAAGTTCCTCGGGCGCCCGGTGGACGGCCGGCAGTCGGCCGCCGACTGCTCGGCGATCCGGGCCTTCCAGAACAAGCACGGCATCACGCCCGCCATCGGCTACGCGGGTCCCGTGACCTGGCGCGTGATGGATCTCATGAACAAGCAGAAGGCCGTCGGGAAGAAACCGAACAAGGACGGCAAGTGCCCGACGAACAAGGGCCGTATCGCCTGCGTCAACCTCACGCTCCAGCTCAGCTGGATCCAGGACGGCAAGAAACTCGTGTACGGGCCGGTGCCTGTGCGCACCGGCCGTGACGGCTACGAGACCCGCACCGGCCTGAAGAAGGTCTACTGGCGTGACATCGACCACGTCTCGACCCTCTACAACGTCCGCATGCCCTACAGCCAGTTCTTCGACGGCGGGCAGGCATTCCACTCCGTCGGCCTGAGCATGTGGAACCCGCCGGGCTCGCACGGCTGCGTCAACATGACCACCCAGGACGCCAAGAAGTACTGGTCGCTGCTGAAGAAGGGCGACGACGTCTTCGTGTACGGCCGCAAACCGGGAACGTGAGCCGGGGCCGGGCGGGTTGAGCCGGAACGACGTGATGAGCGACACGGTCCGAAATGTCCGTATCGGTCGTACTTACTCACAGCGCCTTCACGTCGTCCGGCATATGCTTCACAGCATGTCCACCAGTGTTGAAACCGTCTCCGAGCGATCGGCCGCGGAGGTCAACGAGGAGATCCGTGCGCTGTGGCGCCGGTCGGGCGGGACACTGACCACCGAGCAGCGCGAGGTGTACCAGCGCCTCGTCCTGGAGTGGGCTCAGGCCGCTCCGCAGTCGGACCACGCGGCCTGACCGCCTCCCGGCCTCCGGCCGTCGGACCCTCCCACGGGGGCGCCCCTTTGCGAACGGGCGCCCTTCTCACACCGACCTCCGCCGCCTCGTACGGCATCGTCGACCTCACCGGCGGGACCCCGTCCCGCCGGGCCGGCCCCGCGTCGGCCGTCACCTTCCTCACACCACCCCGGCCGACCGGCCGGCCGCCGCGCCCCGGTCAGCTCCAGGTGGCGGAGTAACGGCGCCGGTAGGCCGCTCGGTCCCGCTCCGTGCGCAGCCACCGGGTCGCCGCCAGCGCGACCAGACCGCCCGCCAGCACCAGCAGACCCGGGCCGACGGCACGCGGGTCGGTCAGCCGGGCCGCAGGCGTGCTCCCGGCCGCGCCGCCCGGCACCCGCGCCGGCGAACCGGGGGAGGCCGCACCCGCCGCACCCGCCGTGCCGCCGCCCGCTGCCGACCCGACACCGGACCCGCCGGACGAACCGGACGCACCGGACCCACCTCCGGACGCCCCACCGGCCGACGCCGCCCCGCCGCCGCCTCCGTCGCCGCCCCCGCTCGTGTCCCTGGCCGGAGCCGACACGATCAGCCGCACACCCAGCGCGGTCAGCGCCTTCGGCACCGGCTGGAAGAACGTCGTACCGCCCGTCGCGCAGTCGCCGCTGCCGCCCGACGTCACCCCGAGGGCGATGCCCTCCGAGAACAGCGGGCCGCCGCTGTCGCCCGGCTCGGCGCACACCGTGGTCCGGATCAGACCGCTCACCGTGCCCTCGGGATAGTTCACGGTCGCGTCGAGACCGGTCACCTCCCCGTCGTGCAGCCCGCTGGTGCTGCCGCTGCGGAACACCCGCTGCCCCACCGCCGCGTCCCCCGCCCCCGTGATCCGCACGCCGTTGCCGCCGCCGATCGCCACCACGTCCGCGCCCTGCCCGGCCCGGCCGGCGGCGTACCTCACCAGCGAGAAGTCGCTGCCCGGGAAGGTCGAGGCGACCGTGTCGCCCAACCGCCGGTCGCCCGCGCCGGACGCGAACCAGGCCGAGCCCTCCGGCCCGCAGTGCCCGGCGGTGAGGATGAAGTCGTCGCGCCCGTCGGTCACGTTGAAACCGGCCGAGCAGCGCCCGCCCGCCGACAGGATCGGCTGCGCCCCGTTGAGCCGCGTGGTGAACCTGCCCGGCGCGCGCTCCATGCGCACGAAGGAGCCGATGCCGCTCGCCACCCGGCTCATCCGGTCCCAGTCGGCGGCGGAGACGGAGCTGTCGGCCTCCACCGTCACCCGGTTCGTCCGGTAGTCGACCGCCCACGCCGTGCCGGGCACCCGCGGCGCGGCGCGCAGGGCCGCCCCGGCCGACCTCAGCTCGTCCATGCTGTGCCGCACGAGCCTCGCCCCGGCGCCCGCCCGCCGCACCTCGGCCGCCGCCTCCGCGTCGGTCACGGCGACGACCGTACGCCCGTCGGAGCCGACCCAGCTGCCCGCCGTACGGGCCGTGCCCAGCCGTGCCACCAGTGCGGAACCCGGCGTGGAACCCGGCGCGGCGGCCGGTCCAGCGGCCGGTCCGGCCGCCGAGCGGACGACGTCGCGCGGTGGCTCCCGCGTCCCGGACGGCGCACCGGCCAGCGCCGCGTGGGCGACCATCGCCGGGCCCAGGACGAGCCCCGCGACGGCCGTCAGCCGCGCCACCCTCCGGACGACCCGCCGTCGTGCGTGCCTCATACCTGGCTCCCGAAAAAGTACCCGGCTCCCGGACCCCGGACCTCGAACACCGGCCCCGCCGATCCATACGCGCCGCACCGCCCCCGCGTTCAGCCCGCCGGAGGCCCGCCGGTGGTCCGGCGCACACCGGCCGGGTCGTGCGCGCTCCCCCGGAACCGCGCGCCCGGCGGCCTATCTTGGGCCCATGAACAGGACTCCGCACGCCCCGTCCGGTGAACCGAACCCCCTGCGCGTCCTCAGCCCCGCCGACCTGCGCCGCCGCACCAGCATGAAGTGGCGCACCCATCCCGCCGACGTCCTGCCGCTGTGGGTGGCCGAGATGGACGTACCGCAGCCCGAACCGGTCGTCCGGGCGGTCACCGACGCCCTCGCCCTCGGCGACACCGGCTACCCCGTCGGCACCGCCTACGCCGAGGCGCTCGCCGCCTTCGCGGCCAAACGCTGGGGCTGGGACGGGCTCGCCGTGGAGCGCACCGCGCTGGTGCCCGACGTGATGCTGGGCGCGGTGGAGATGCTGAAACTGGTGACCGGGCCCGGCGACCCGGTGATCGTCAGCCCGCCGGTGTACCCGCCGTTCTTCCAGTTCGTCACGCATATGGACCGGCGGGTGGTGCGGGCGCCGCTCGGCGCCGACCTGCGCCTGGATCTCGGTGCGCTGGACGAGGCGTTCCGGCGGGCCGTGGCCGGCGGCGGGCGCGCCGCGTACCTGCTGTGCAGCCCGCAGAACCCGACCGGCACCGTGCACACCGCCGCCGAACTCGCCGCCGTGGCCGAACTCGCCGACCGGCACGGCGTACGCGTCGTCGCCGACGAGATCCACGCGCCGCTGGTCGCGGCCGGCGCCGACTTCGTGCCGTATCTGAGCGTGCCGGGCGGCGAGCGGGGTCTGTCGCTCATGTCGGCGAGCAAGGGGTGGAATCTGGCCGGCCTCAAGGCCGCCCTCGCCGTCGCCGGTCCCGAGGCCGCCGCCGACCTCGCCCGGCTGCCCGCGGAGGCCGCCGACGGGGCCAGCCACCTCGGCGTCATCGCCCACACCGCCGCGCTGCGCGACGCCGGCCCCTGGCTGGACGCCCTGCTGGCCGGCCTCGACGACAACCGGCGGCTGCTCGCCGGCCTCCTCGCCGAGCACCTGCCCGCGATCCGCTGCCGGCCCGGCCGGGCCACCTACCTCGCCTGGCTGGACTGCCGGGCCCTCGGCCTGGGCGACGATCCCGCCCAGGTCTTCCTGGAGCGCGGCCGGGTGGCCCTCAGCTCCGGACCCCCGTTCGGCGAGGGCGGCGCGGGACACGCGCGCCTGAATCTGGGAACCTCACCCGAACTACTGACCGAAGCGGTACGACGCATGACGGAGGCGGTCCGATGAGCACCGAGGAGACCCTGGCACGGCTCTCAGCCGGCAAGTACCTGCTGCTGACCAGCTACCGCAAGAACGGCACCCCGGCCGCCACCCCCGTGTGGGTGGTCCGGGACGGCACGGCGCTCGGCGTCTGGACGGCCGCCGACTCCCACAAGGTGAGGCGCGTCCGCCGCCGCTCCGACGTCCTGGTCGGCCCGTGCGACGTGCGCGGCAACCCGACCGGCGTCCAGATCCCGGCCACCGCCGAGATCTGCGACCCGGCCACCACCGCCCGCTACCGCGGCCTGATCGCCCGCAAGTACGGCATCGTCGGCCGCCTCACCCTCCTCGGCAGCCGGCTGCGCCGGGGCGAGCGGGGAACGGTCGGCATCCGGGTGTCCCTGACGGGCTGATGACGGCCGCGCGACGCCCGCCCGACGCCCGTGCGACCGGCCGCCGACGATCCCGCCAATCCTCCCGCGGCTCCGCGTGGCAGCGGCCACGGGGCCCGCGCGCGCCGCTAGGCTCGGGCGCCGGAGCCGGGACGGGCGTCGCCGAGAGGCCCCGGGCCGGGCCGCCCGGTACGACGAACCGGCGCGGCCCGCGAGGCTGTCGGGGCGTCGTGGAGATGACGGAGCTGGTGCGCAGTGGAGGGGATCCGGGCCCGCGCCCTGGCGGTCGGGCGGTGGCTGTCCGAACGGGCCGGCCGGTGTCTGGCCGCCTCGGTGGCGCTGTACGCGCTGACCGCGCTCAGGAGTCCGTCGCAGCCGCTCGACCTCCGCGTCTACCGCGGCGGCGCACCGCACCTCTTCTCCGGCGGCCTGTACGACTTCGCGGTGCACACCGGACCGCCCATCCCCGTACTGCCGTTCACCTACCCGCCGTTCGCCGCGCTGCTGTTCGCCCCGCTGGCCCAGCTGCCCTGGGACGTGGCGCTGGTGCTGTGGCGGGCGGTCTCGGTCGCGGCCCTGCTCGTCATCACGGCCGGCTCGCTGCGCCTGCTGACCCCGCCCGCCGGGGAACGCGTCCGCGAGCGCGCCCTGCTGTGGGCCGCCGCCGGGCTCTGGCTCGAACCCGTGCGCCACACGCTCGACCAGGGGCAGATCAACCTGCTGCTCGGCGCCCTCGTCGTCGGCGGCCTCGCCCTGTGCCGCACGGCGGCGGGCCGGGGCGCGGCCGTGGGGCTCGCCGCGTCGGTGAAGCTGACCCCGGCCGTCGGCGGACTGTACCTGCTGGCGACCCGGCAGTGGCGGGCCGCGCTGTGGGCGGTCGTCACCGGCGCGGCGGCCACCGCCCTGGCCTGGTGGATCTCCCCGAGCCAGTCGTGGCGCTACTGGACCTCGCTGGTGACGGACACCAGCCGCGTCGGACCGGTGTGGACGGTGCGCAACCAGTCCCTGCGCGGCGCGCTCACCCGGCTGCTCGGCCCGGACGCCACCGCCTCACCGCTGTGGTGGGCGGCGCTCGCGCTGGTCACCCTGGCGGCGGCGTGGGCGCTGCGCGCCGCGTTACGGCGTACGGACCGGCTCGGCGTCCTGGTGACCGTGCAGCTGTACGGGCTGCTGATGTGCCCCATCTCCTGGAGCCACCACTGGATCTGGTGCGTGCCCGCCATGATCTGGCTCGCCCACGGCCCGCTGCGGCGGCTGCCGTCGGCCCGGCTCACGCTCGCGCTGTGGGCGCTCGTCACCGCCGGCCGGCTGGTGCCGCGGCTGAGCAGGATCGAGGACGCGACCGTCCACGGCGGGCCCTACCCGGCGCCGATGGCCTGGCTGGGAACCGGCTTCGCGCTCTGCGCGGTGCTGACGTTCCTCACGCTCGCCGCCGGAGGCGACCGGCGCCGTGCGCGCGCCGCGATCCCCGGCGGGCAGCGCTCCGGCGACCACGCGGACCGTTCGCTGCTGCCCTGACCCGCGGTGCTCGCGGGACGGCCCGGTCCCGGCAACGACACTTTTGGCGAACTTACTTGACGGTACGTCAGCTCCAGGCGCGGAACGACTCGTCCAGCAGCTGGAAGACCGGCTCGCCGCGCACCGGGTCCTTCGCGGTGGACAGCCGCACCCGGTCGCCGCCGTGGATGCCGATGAGCGGGCCCATCACCCTGCCCCGCACGACGAAGCCCTCGTTCATCTCGATCAGCGACACGTTGCGCGCCGCGGGAGTGTTGCGGTGCACGACCGTGGAGTGGCGGACCGTGCCGACGCCCTCGCTGCGCTCGGTCCGCAGGTCGCTGCCCCGGCACACCGGACACAGCAGCCGGTGGTACATCGCGGTGCCGCACCAGGCGCAGCGCTGGTAGTACAGCGCCTCCGGGTCGCGGTCCTCCGGCTCCAGAAGGCCGGTGGCGGAGCCGGCCGCCGGATGAACCGCGTTCCCCGAGTGGTGGTACACGCTGATCAACTCCCTGCTCCCGTCCGGAATCCCGCGTGCCGGCGGAGCCCGCGCACGCCGTGCGCGGTGCGGCGGTGCCACCGTGCACGGCGTCAGCGTATGGCACTCAGTGCCGGAGGTAAAGGTACTGCGTACCATCAGTCGACCGCAGTAACCTTTCCCCGCCCCACCCTCTGCCGCCCCACCCTCTGCCGCCCCACCCTCTGCCGCCCCGCCCCGCGCTGCCCTCTCCCGTCCCGCCCCCGCCGCGCGTCACGCACCAGGAGACCGCCATGCCCTCCGCCCGCCCCCGCCTCCTCTACGTCACCGACCTGGCGTATCCGGCGCGCGGGCGCCGCTACTGCGACGAGGACATCGGCCTGACCGCCCGGCTGCGCGAGGACTTCGACCTGGCCCTCGCCCATCCGCGGGACGCCGCCGCGCTGATGGCCGCCTTCGACGCCGTGGTCGTCCGCAACAGCGGCCCCGTGCTCGGCTACCGCGCCGCCTACGACGACTTCCGGAGCCGGGCGCTGGCCGCCGGGACCCGCGTCTACAACCCGCTCACCGGCCGGGCGGACATGGCGGGCAAGCAGTACCTCCTCGACCTGACCGCCGCCGGCTTCCCGGTCATCCCCACGGTCGACCGCGCCGAGGACCTGCACCTGCTGCCCGCGGCCGACCGCTACGTGGTCAAGCCCAAGCAGGGCGCCGACTCCATCGGACTGCGCACCGTCCGCGCCGGGGAACTGCCCGCCCTGGTCGACGGCGCCGTCCTCGTCCAGCCGCGCGTCGACTTCGTCCACGAGATCTCGTTCTGCTTCGTCGACCACGACTTCCAGTACGCCCTCCACGCCCCCGACCCCGAGCGGCGCTGGGAGCTGCGGCCGTACCGGGCCGACGCGGACGACCTGGAGTTCGCCCGCCGGTTCATCGACTGGAACACCCTCGGCCACGGCGTCCAGCGGGTCGACGCCTGCCGTGCGCCGGACGGCGAACTGCTGCTGGTCGAACTGGAGGACCTGAACCCGTACCTCTCCCTGGACGCCCTCGACGACCGCGCCCGGGACTCCTTCGTCGCCGCGCTGAAGACGTCCCTGCACGGCTTCCTCGCCACTGCGGCGCGGTGAGGAAGCGACCCCGCGGCGGCGGTTGACGCGCCGCGCGGCGGGCACACGCCCACCGGGACGCGCCGGGCCGGAGCCGGCGGACGGTCCCGGCGGACGAGCGGCGCACCGGTGCGGCAGGCACCGGCGCCGCGGGAACGAAAGGGTGCGGCATGACGGGCGGCAAGGGTGTCATCGACCGGCTGGACCCCGACATGTGCGTGGTGACCGCCGTGGCGGACGGCGAGCGGGACGGCTGCCTGGTCGGGTTCGCCTCGCAGTGCTCCATCAGCCCGGCGCGGTTCGTCGTGTGGCTGTCCAAGGAGAACCGGACCTTCCGGCTGGCCGAACACGCCGACCGGCTCGCCGTGCACCTGCTGACCCGGCGTCAGCACGCGCTCGCCGAGCTGTTCGGCGGCAGCACCGGCGACGCCGGGGTGGACAAGTTCGCGCCCGTGCGCTGCTCGGAGCGGGACGGCACGGCCGTCGTCCTGGACGACGCCCCGGCCTGGTTCGTCGGCGAGATCGTGGCGCGCATCGACGGCGGCGACCACGTGGGCTTCCTGCTCGACCCCGTCGAACGGGGCGGCACGGGCGCTCAGGACGCGCCGATCCTGCGCCTGTCGGACACCCTGGACATCACACCGGGCCACCCGGCCCACTGAGCCCACCGCCCGGCGGGAGCGCGTCCTAGGACTCCTGAGCCGGTTCGGCCGGCACCCGGACGTCCAGTACGCACACGTCGTCGCGGCGCTCGCCCTCCAGCAGCGCGGCCAGCAGCGGGCCGAGCGAGCCGGGCGCGTCCGCGCGGTGCGCGGCGGCGGCCCGGGCCAGCCGCTCCAGGCCCAGCTGTATGGACTCACCGGGCCGCTCCACCAGGCCGTCGGTGTAGAGCAGCAGACGGTCGCCCGGCCGGAGGCGGCACTCGGCCTCCTCGAAGACGGGGCTCTCCGTGGCGCCCAGGAGCACACCGCGCGGCCGGTCGAGGAAGCGGGCCTCGCCCCCGCGCAGCAGCAGCGGCGGCAGATGGCCGGCCTGCGCCCAGACGAGCCGGTGCTCGCCGGGGTGGTAGCGCGCCAGGACGAGGGTGGCCGTGCTCCGGGTCTCCCCGGAGTGCAGCAGCAGCGTGTTCAGCCGGGAGAGGGCGCCGGTCAGCGACGAACCGGTGAAGAGCATGCCCTTGGCGGTGAAGCGGAGCTGGGCCATGGTGGCCACCGCGTCGATGCCGTGCCCGGCGACGTCGCCGACCACGAACAGCGCCTCGCCGCCCGGCAGCTCGATCGCGCTGAACCAGTCGCCGCCGACGTGGATCCCGGACTGGGCCGGCAGATAGGCGAGGTCGACCCGCAGCCCGGCCAGCCGCACGGGCCGGCGCGGCAGCGGCAGCAGCGCGTGCTGGAGCCGGCCGGCGAGCATCCGCTCGGTCCGGAGCACCCCGTGCTGCGCCAGCATGGCCTGCTCGCTCGCCAGTAGGGCCAGTTCCGCGCTGCGCTGCGCGGTGAGGTCCTGGACGAAGCCGTGCACCTGGACGGGCCGGCCGGCCGCGTCCGGCACGGCTTCGGCAACGGCCCGCAGGTGCTTCACCCCGGCCGCCGTCCTGATCCGGAACGGCACGTCCAGCGGGGCGCCCTCGGTGCGGATCGCGCGCACGGCGCGGGCGAGCGCCGGTCCGTCCTCGGGGACGGCGAGGTCCGCCAGCTCCTCCAGGCCGAGCGGGCGCCGCGCGGGGTCGCGCTCGCACAGGGCGTAGACCTGGGCGGACCAGGCGGCCTCGCCGGTGACGAGGTTCCAGGTGGCCCAGCCGAGATGGCCGAGCCGTTGCAGGTCCGCCAGGAGTTGTTCCTGCCGGTCGGAGGCGTCCTGCCGCCGCCAGGTGACGACCAGCCGGCCGTCCAGACGGGCGGCCCGCACCGAGTAGGCGGCCGGTTCCCCGCCGCCGTCCCCGGGCTCCCGGGCCGCGTACGGCGCACTCGTGTACGGCTCTCCGGTGTCGAGCGCGCCGAGCCACCCCTGCCACAGCGGCTGAGCGGCGACGGTGGGCAGACACGCGCGGACCCGCCGCCCCACCAGCGCGCGTCCCCGGCGCCCGGCGGGATCGGCGGCCTGCGGCGTGGCGGCGTCGATACGGAAGTCCTCGACCTCGCCCGCGGCCGAGCGCAGCGGGCTGAGCAGCAGCGTCATCCCCGGCAGCGCGTCGAAGAGGATCTGGACGGCGTGCGGCGCGGAGGCGGCGTCGACCGCGTGCTCCCGTTCGTCCTCTTCGTCCCCGGCGGGGGCGACGGCGCCGCCGGGGACCGTCGCACCGCCGTCCGTCGCCGTCGCGCCGCAGGCGTGGCTCAGCGGGGGGACGAGGGTGTCGAGCGTGATCCGCGCCTCCGCCGCCGGGGCGCGGCCCGCAGCCTTGGCGCGGCGCAGCAGTTCCTCGTGCGCGGCGTCGGCGGTGCGGCCGGTCAGCGCCATCAGCGCGCCCTTGGCCCGCTCCACCACGGCCGAGGCCGCCGCCTCGTCCCGCAGCCGGTCCAGCTCGGCCCGCTGCCTGGCCACCACCTTGGCCAGCGCCGCCTTGTCGGAGGCGGCGCCGGACTTGGCGCGAAAGGCGGGTTCGCTGCTCACGCGACGAGCATCGCACATGCCGGCGGCTCCGATCGCGGTCGTGCCGGCCCGGTTCCGGGGCGCACCGGCGGACGGCGGTGAAGCCCCTCAGCGACCGCCGCGCTCCACCAGCGCCTGGCTGACCGCCCGGACGCTGCGGGCGATGTGCTGGAGCTGGAGCAGCTCCGCGGCGTACAGCTTGATCGTGTGCTCGATGACGCCTTCGTGCAGGCCGAGACGGGGCAGGTCGGCGCGCGCGGTCTGCAGGGCGGTGCGGGCCACGCGGATCTCCTGCTGCACCTGGATCTGCGCGTGCCGGGCGAGCAGCACGGGGTGGCGCACCAGCGCGGGGTAGCTGCCGTAGCGGGCCGGGACCAGCTCGCGCAGCCACCGGGCCGCCGAGCGCTCCCAGTCGTGGCTGCCGGGGGTCTTGACCTGGCAGGGCCAGTCCGAGCTGATGCGTGTGGTCGTCACAGGCATGATCTTCGCTTCCGGTGGTGCGGTGTCGGGGTGCGTGGCCCGACGGGGTGGGGGCGGCCCCGGCCCAGGGGACGACCGGGGCCGCCGCGGGTGCTCGCGCGGGCGCGGAACCGCCCGGAGCGGGCCGACCGCGATCCGTGAGCAGTATTTATATATGCCATCCGCTTGGCAAGACGTATGAAAACATTCATGTCGGCTTTGCCGCCATGGTCCGTATACGTTCCAACCACTCCGCGGGCGTCCGCCGCGCGCGCCGGCCCCTGGGGCGGTCCCGGAGTCAGTCCTTCAGGAAGAACTGGTGGCGGTCGGCGATCTGCTCGTACTCCTCCAGGCGGGCCTGGGTGCGTTCGGGATCGGCGTCCGCCATGGCCTGGAGCAGCGCCGCGCACATCACGCCCGGCGCCGCGTAGGAGTCGAAGACCAGCCGCGACCCGGTCCCGGTCGCGAAGGTGACGTCGGCCTCGTCGGCCACCGGACCCAGCGCCAGATCGGTGATCAGGGCCACCTTGAGGCCGGCGCCGCGCGCGACCCGCACGGCGGTCAGCGTCTCGTGCGCGTGCCGGGGCATGGAGAAGGCCAGCACCCAGGTGCCGCCCGCCTCGCGGGACTGGAGCAGCGCGTCGTAGGCGACGCTCCCGCCGAGCGTCACCAGCCGCACATCCGGGTGGACGCGCCGGGCCGCGTAGGCGAAGTACTCGGCGAGCGAGACCGAGATGCGCAGCCCGAGCACGGTCAGCGGGGCAGAGCGCGACAGCTCGCGCCCGACGGCGATCACCCGGTCCGGGTCGGCGAAGTCGCGGCGCAGGTTCTCCAGGTTGCCGATCTCGGCGTCGACGGCCGCCTGGAGTTCGTTGGCCCGGTCCTCCTCGGCCGGGCCCGGTCCGCCGGCGAGCGTCCTGAGCGCGATGGACTGGAGCCGCTCGCGCAGCGCGGGGTAGCCGCTGAAGCCGACCGCGCCGGCGAACCGGGTCACCGACGGCTGGCTGACGCCGACCCGGTCGGCCAGCTCGGTGATGGACAGGAACGCCGCCTCGGCGATGTTCTCGATCAGGTACTGGGCGATGCGCCGCTGGCCGGGAGACAGCTGCGGCCGGTCGAAGAGCGCCCGCAGCTGGGAGGCCGGGGCGGGCTCCGCCTCCGGCGCCGTCCTGCCCGAGGTGATCGCGGACGCCTGGGCGCGAGCCTGCTGCGGCGATGGCGCGGAGGCGCCTGCATTGTCTCCCACGGAGGTTCAACATAGCTCACTCACCGTCATGACCTGCGGCGGTGCGGGCGCATCCGGCCGGGCACGGACCCCGGACGGTGACGGTGGGACGGGAGCGGCGGCCGGGGCTGTGGAGCGGACGGCTCCGGATTTCCGTCCCGCGGATGGATACCCGCCCGCCGTCCGGGAACCCGCCGTCGGGAGGAAGAACCTCCGGGCGGCCCCGGTCCACGGACCGCCGCGACAGCCCCTGACAGCTCGCGACCGCCGTCACACACGAGGAGCCCAGGCGACATGACCGTTCCCGAGGAGAACCGGCCCAAGACCGACACCACCGACGAGGTGGTGGCCAAGGGGCGCGCGGACGCGTCCAAGGAGCAGGGCGGCACCGGGCGCACCCTGCGGGAGGCGCTGGAGGAGGCGCAGGTCCGCCCCGACGACTTCGAGGAGAAGTGACCGATGAGCGCACTCAGCGCGCTGGAACAGGCTCTGGAGAACCGGTGGGACGCGCTCTGGGCCCGGATCGCGGGGCGGGGGCCGGTGGAACTCCTCGACGCGCTGCACCGTGAGTGCGACGGGAACGCCGTCGTGTGCAGCGAGGACCGGGTGATCGTGCCCAACGCCTACGACGTCGAACTCGCCGAACCGGTGCACGAGGAGCTGACACGCCGCGGCAGCCGCGTGGGCCAGGCGCTCACCGACAGCCTGGCCCGGCACGCCGAGCGCCACGGCTACGAGTGGGCGGGCCCGCTGACGGTGCGCGTCGCCCGCTGCGACGAGGTGCCCAACGGCCGCTACCGCGTGGCCGGCCGGGTCATGCCGCACGTCAGCGCGGAGGCATTCCGCAACCCCGCATAGACGCCCCCCGCGCACAGCGAGTACGCCCCGTACGCCCGTTCCCCGGCGCGGCCGCGCCCCCCCGGCGGTCAGCGCCGGTAGAGCGTGATCGAGTGCCCGACGTCGTCCACGGCACGGCTCGACACGATCAGCCGCGCCAGCCGCCCCGTCGCCTTGGCCGCGGCCGAGTCCGACACCGCCAGCAGCCCGTGCACGTCCTCCGGCGGCGCCGCGCGCGGATCGGCGGCGCGGATGCCGTAGAACGACGGCACGCCGCCGCCCTTGTAGACCAGCCAGACCCGCTCGCCCGGGTACCGGGTGCGCAGCCGGTCGGCGAGCCGGCCCAGATCCTGGCCCCAGTCCACGTTGGAGTCGTGCAGCGACAGCCGGGTCCGGGCCGGTCCGCCGAACGCCTCGTTGGCGTACGGCAGATAGAACGGGTACGTCCGCAGCGAGCTGACCGCGACGCACGCCGCCAGCAGCCCCGCCGCCGCGAGAGCGCGCCGCCCGCGGCCCGCCGTCACGACCGCGGCCGCGGCCACCGCCAGGAACATCGGCACGAACAGCGCGTACCGGGTGCCGAAGTCGCGCGAGGAGTGCGTCGCGGCGGCCAGCAGCACGGCGGGCGGCGCGAGCACGTGCGGCGCCGCGCGCCGCAGCCGCCGCACCGATGCCAGGACGGCGGCCCCGGCGGCCCACAGCGCGAGCATCCCGAGCGGCGTCTTCACCAGCAGCGCGGCCGGCAGGTAGTACCAGCGCGCCCCGGTGTACACGTGCCCGAACAGGAATCCCTGCCACGGCCGGCCCTCAAGACCGAACTGGATCCGCATCCCGTCCCGGTACGCCGCCGGGAAAGGCAGCGCCTCGACCAGCGCCCCGCGCAGCCCGTGCACGGCGGGCGCCGGCCCCGCGTACGGCCTGCGCAGCCGCGGGTCGACCACCAGGTAGGAGGCCCACACGACGGCCACCGCGACCCCCGCGGCGACGGCCGCCCACCCGGCGGCGACGGCCGACGGCCCGAGCCGGGCGGCGCGGCCGCGTCCCGGCGGACCG
>NZ_BAABKC010000130.1:0-10888 GCF_039543625.1 Streptomyces similanensis
TGACCCCCACCCCGGCGTGACAGACGAGGCGCCCGGCCGACCCGCGACAGCGAACCGGCCGGGCGCCTCTCTTCTGCGGTCGTGCTCCTGCGGACGCGCCTCAGCGCCTCCGCAGGCGCCCCGGCGAGCGCGCTTCAGCGCCTGCGCAGGTCCGCCACCCTGGCCGCCCGCTCCGGCCCCGGCTGGTCGCCGGTGAGCGCGGTGGAGCGCAGGGGGGTGGCCCCGCCGCCCGGCACCTGGCCGCGGCGCGGGCCGGGCAGCGGGACGTCGCGGCGGCGGTCGCCGCGGGTCGGGGGCTGTTCGCCCACCGGGTGTCCCGAGGGTCCGGCCACGGAGATCTGGACGCCCTGGTCGGCCAGGGCCTGGAGCTCGGTGCCGGCGCGGTCGTCGTGGGCCGGGGGCTCGTCGGTGACCAGGCGGGTGATGAGGTCGGTCGGCACGGTCTGGAACATCGTGTCCGCGCCGAGCTTGCCGTGGTCGGCGAGGACCACGACCTCCGCCGCGGCCTGGACCAGGGCCCGGTCCACCGAGGCCGACAGCATGTTGGACGTGGACAGGCCCCGCTCGGCGGTGAGGCCGCTCCCGGAGAGGAAGGCCTTCGACACCCGCAGCCCCTGGAGCGACTGCTCGGCCCCGGACCCGACGAGGGCGTAGTTGGAGCCGCGCAGCGTCCCGCCGGTCATCACGACCTCCACGCGGTTGGCGTGGGCCAGGGCCTGGGCGACCAGCAGGGAGTTGGTGACGACGGTCAGCCCGGGCACCCGGGCGAGCCGTCGGGCCAGTTCCTGGGTGGTCGTACCGGCCCCGACGACGATGGCCTCGCCCTCTTCGACGAGGCCCGCGGCGAGGTCGGCGATGGCCGTCTTCTCCGCGGTCGCGAGGTGCGACTTCTGCGGGAATCCGGACTCCCGCGTGAAGCCGCCGGGAAGTACCGCACCGCCGTGCCGGCGGTCGAGGAGTCCTTCGGCCTCCAGCGCGCGCACGTCCCGCCGTACGGTCACTTCGGAGGTCTGGACGACGCGGGCGAGTTCACGGAGCGACACGGCACCGTTCGCTCGCACCATTTCGAGGATCAATTGGCGACGTTCAGCAGCGAACACGAAACTGACAGTAACCCCAGCGACCGTCTGCTTTCAGCAGTTTGCGCCGAATAACAGAAGTTGTTCGCACAGGGGGGCACCAGGTGGTATAGGGCCTAGTCTCGCCGCCTATGCCGCTCGCATGGTCGAGGGCCGCACGGAGCGGGCGGCACCGGCCGCCGGACGGCCGGAAGACCCGCCCGCGCACCGGACGACACACCACCTGACCAGGCAAGGCGCCCGGCCCGCAGCCCGCCGCCCGCTCCCCCGCGCGCCCCGGCAGCTACGCCTCGGCCGATGCCTTCCGCCCGTGCAGCTGGCGAGCCACCTCCGCGATCGACCCCGAAAGGGACGGGTACACAGTGAAGGCGTTCGCGATCTGTTCGACCGTCAGATTGTTGTCGACGGCGATCGAGATGGGGTGGATCAGTTCCGAGGCGCGCGGCGCCACGACCACACCGCCGACCACGATGCCGGTGCCCGGCCGGCAGAAGATCTTGACGAAGCCGTCCCGGATGCCCTGCATCTTGGCGCGCGGGTTGCGCAGCAGCGGCAGCTTCACGCAGCGGGCGTCGATCTTGCCGGCGTCCACGTCGGCCTGGCTGTAGCCGACGGTGGCGATCTCCGGGTCGGTGAAGACGTTGGAGGAGACCGTCTTGAGGTTCAGCGGGGCCACCGCGTCGCCCAGGAAGTGGTACATGGCGATACGTCCCTGCATCGCCGCCACCGAGGCCAGGGCGAAGACACCGGTCACGTCACCGGCCGCGTACACGCCCGGAGCGGTCGTCCGCGACACCTTGTCGGTCCAGATGTGACCGGACTCGCGCAGCTTGACGCCGGCCTCCTCCAGGCCGAGCCCGGCGCTGTTGGGGACGGCGCCGACGGCCATGAGGCAGTGCGAGCCGGTGATGACGCGCCCGTCGGCCAGCGTCACCTCGACGCGGTCGCCGACCCGCTTGGCCGCGGCGGCGCGCGAGCGCGCCATCACGTTCATGCCGCGGCGGCGGAAGACGTCCTCCAGGACGGCGGCGGCGTCGGGGTCCTCGCCGGGCAGCACGCGGTCCCGCGAGGACACCAGCGTGACCCGGGAGCCCAGCGCCTGGTAGGCGCCGGCGAACTCGGCGCCGGTGACGCCGGAGCCGACCACGATCAGTTCCTCGGGCAGCTCGGTGAGGTCGTAGACCTGGGTCCAGTTGAGGATGCGCTCGCCGTCGGGCTGGGCGTCGGGCAGCTCGCGCGGGTGGCCCCCGGTGGCGATGAGCACGGCGTCCGCGGTCAGCGTCTCCTCGCTGCCATCGGCCGTGGAGACGACGACCTTGCGCGAGCCGTCGAGGGCCTGCATGCCCTCCAGCCGGCCGCGCCCGCGCATGACCCGCGCGCCGGCGCGCGTCACGGAGGCGGTGATGTCGTGCGACTGCGCCAGCGCGAGCCGCTTGACCCGGCGGTTGACCTTGCCGAGGTCGACGCCGACCACCCGGGCGGCCTGCTCCATGGGCGGGGTGTCGTCGGCGACGATGATCCCCAGCTCCTCGTACGAGGAGTCGAAGGTGGTCATCACCTCGGCCGTAGCGATAAGGGTCTTCGACGGCACGCAGTCGGTCAGCACCGACGCTCCGCCCAGACCGTCGCAGTCGACGACGGTCACCTCCGCGCCGATTTGAGCGGCGACCAGCGCCGCTTCGTATCCGCCGGGTCCGCCACCGATGATCACGATCCGAGTCACGTACTCCATTGTCCCGCACTCCTCAAGGTGCCACTGCCCCGGGGCGGCGCACGGCCCCCACCCGCCGGTACGCCGGTGGCGCGGCCCCGCCTGCCGTACGCTTCGCCCATGTCGCTCTACGCCGCGTACGCCGGCAATCTCGACGCGCGGCTGATGTCCCGCCGCGCCCCGCACTCGCCGCTGCGCGCCACGGGCTGGCTGAACGGCTGGCGGCTGACCTTCGGCGGCGAGCACATGGGCTGGGAGGGCGCGCTGGCGACCCTGGTGGAGGACCCGATCTCCCAGGTCTTCGTCGCGCTGTACGACATCGCCCCCATGGACGAGGACTCCCTGGACCGCTGGGAGGGCGTCGGCAACGAGGTCTACCGGCGCATGCGGGTGCGCGTGCACACCCTGGACGGCGAGGAGCCGGCCTGGGTCTACGTCCTCAACGGCTACGAGGGCGGCCTGCCCTCCGCCCGCTACCTGGGCGAGATCGCGGACGCCGCGGAATCGGCGGGCGCCCCGCACGACTACGTGATGGAACTGCGCAAACGCCCCTGCTGACCCGCGAACACCACCCGCCGCACCCTCGTCGGAAACGACAAGACAACGATCGCATTCCCGTGAGCTCCGTCATCTACGCGCGTAGGCCGGAAGCGGCTACCCTCATCCGCGTGAACGCATCTCTTCTTCCGGACGACATCCAGGGCGATCCCTACGCCGCCGCCGACGCCGCCGCCGCGCGCCTGCGCGCACTGACCGGCGCGGAGACCCACGACGTCGCCCTCGTGATGGGCTCCGGCTGGGCGCCGGCCGTCGACGCCCTGGGCGCCCCCGACGCCGAACTCCAGGTCACCGAGCTGCCCGGATTCCCGCCGCCGGCGGTGGAGGGCCACGGTGGCAAGATCCGCTCGTACACCATCGGGAACAAGCGCGCCCTGGTCTTCCTCGGCCGCACCCACTACTACGAGGGCCGCGGCGTGGCCTCCGTGGCGCACGGTGTGCGGACCGCGGTGGCGGCCGGCTGCAAGACGGTCGTCCTGACCAACGGCTGCGGCGGCCTGCGCGAGGGCATGCGCCCCGGCCAGCCGGTCCTGATCAGCGACCACATCAACCTGACGGCGACCTCCCCCATTGTCGGCGCCAACTTCGTCGACCTGACCGACCTCTACTCCCCGCGCCTGCGCACCCTGTGCAAGGAGGTCGACCCCACCCTGGAAGAGGGCGTCTACGCCCAGTTCCCCGGCCCGCACTACGAGACGCCGGCCGAGATCCGCATGGCCCGCGTCATCGGCGCGGACCTGGTGGGCATGTCCACGGTCCTGGAGGCCATCGCCGCCCGCGAGGCCGGCGCCGAGGTGCTGGGCATCTCCCTGGTGACCAACCTCGCCGCGGGCATGACCGGCGAGCCCCTCAACCACGAGGAGGTCCTCCAGGCCGGCCGCGACAGCGCCACCCGCATGGGCAGCCTCCTGGCCCAGGTCCTGGACCGCCTGTAAGCCACCGCCCCCCGCGGACCGGCACCACCCGCCGCGGAAGGGCCGCCACGCTTCCCCGCCCCCACGCCGGAAGGCGACCGGCCCCCGCCCCCACCGGGCGGCAGCCGCACGACGAACGGGAGCGGGCCGTGGGGGTGCGTCCAAAGCCCGCCGCATACTGCGGTCCCTCCCTACCCGGACGAAGAAACTCAGGGCCGTACGTCCGTGCGCGGCGGGCTGGACGCACCCCCACGGCCCCGACCCACCGCCCAGCAGGCGCCCCACGGGACACCGCACCGCCAGGCACCGCACCGCACCGCCCCGCAGGGCACCCGCACCGCACCCGCCCCACCACACCGAGAGGCTGACGCAACCGTGCACGACGACCTCATCGCACAGGCCAAGGCATGGCTCGCCGAGGACCCCGACCCGGACACCCGCGCGGAACTCGCCGAGCTCATCGAGGCGAACGCCACCAAGGAGCTGGCCGCCCGCTTCGCCGGCACCCTCCAGTTCGGCACCGCCGGCCTGCGCGGCGAACTCGGCGCCGGCCCCCTGCGCATGAACCGCTCCGTCGTCATCCGCGCCGCCGCCGGCCTCGCCGCGTACCTGAAGAAGCAGGGCGTCCCGCACGGCGACGACACCGCCGGCCTCGTGGTCATCGGCTACGACGCCCGCCACAAGTCGGCGGACTTCGCCCGCGACACCGCCGCCGTCATGACCGGCGCCGGCCTGCGCGCCGCCGTCCTCCCGCGCCCGCTGCCCACCCCCGTCCTCGCCTTCGCCATCCGGCACCTGGGCGCGGTCGCGGGCGTGGAGGTCACCGCCAGCCACAACCCGCCCCGGGACAACGGCTACAAGGTGTACCTGGGCGACGGCTCCCAGATCGTCCCGCCCGCCGACGCGCGGATCGCGGCGGAGATCGACGCGATCACCACCCTCACCGCGGTCCCCCGCCCGGACTCCGGCTGGCAGACCCTCGGCGACGACGTCCTCGACGCCTACCTGGCCCGCACGGACGCCGTCCTCGCCGAGGACTCCCCGCGCACCGTCCGCACGGTCTACACGGCGATGCACGGCGTCGGCAAGGACCCCCTCCTGGCCGCCTTCGCCCGCGCGGGCTTCCCGGAGCCGATGCTCGTCGCCGAGCAGGCCGACCCGGACCCGGACTTCCCGACGGTCGCGTTCCCCAACCCGGAGGAGCCCGGCGCGATGGACCTGGCCTTCGCCAGGGCCCGCGAGACGGACCCCGACCTGGTGATCGCCAACGACCCGGACGCGGACCGCTGCGCGGTGGCCGTCAAGGACGGCGCGGACTGGCGCATGCTCCGCGGCGACGAGGTGGGCGCGCTGCTCGCCGCCCACCTGGTGGCCCGCGGCGCGCGCGGCACGTTCGCTGAGTCGATCGTGTCCTCCGCCCTCCTCGGCAGCATCGCCGCACGCGCGGGCCTGCCGCACGAGGAGACCCTGACCGGCTTCAAGTGGATCGCCCGCGTCGAGGGCCTGCGCTACGGCTACGAGGAGGCCCTCGGCTACTGCGTGGACCCGGACGGCGTCCGCGACAAGGACGGCATCACCGCGGCCCTGCTGATCACGGAACTGGCCTCGCAGCTCAAGGAGCAGGGCCGTACCCTGCTGGACCTCCTGGACGACCTCGCCGTGGAGCACGGCCTGCACGCCACCGACCAGCTCTCGGTCCGCGTCCAGGACCTGTCCCTGATCGCCGACGCGATGCGCCGCCTGCGCGAGCAGCCCCCGACCGGGCTGGCGGGCCTGCCCGTCACCCGGACCGAGGACCTGACCCAGGGCACCGAGACGCTGCCGCCGACGGACGGCCTGCGCTACACGCTCGACGGCGCCCGGGTGATCGTCCGCCCGTCCGGCACCGAGCCGAAGCTGAAGTGCTACCTGGAGGTGGTGGTCCCGGTGACGACACGGGCGGACCTCGCGCCGGCGCACGAGAAGGCGAAGGAACGGCTGACCGCGATCAAGGAAGACCTGGCGAGGGCTCTGGGCATCTGAAAAAGGCGGGCGCTCAGGCGCCCGCCTTTTCAATCCACCACCGGCCCGGACACCCCAACGCGCCTCAGCCCACCACCAGCAGAACGATCAGCACCAGCGCCCCGGCGACCGCGGGCCCGAGGATCTCGTAGGCCCACCGCACCGACACCTCGCCCTGCGCGCTCTCCTCGTTCTCCCGCGCCTCGTGGAGCTCCCGCAGCTCGGTCATGAACTGGTCGCCCTCGGCCCGGATCGGATCCCCGGCGGCGCCGCCCCCGCTCAGCCCGCGGGTGCTGCCCCCGCGCCCGAGCCCTCCGCGGCCGCCGACGCCGAGCCCCGCCCGGCCGCCCGCCGCGCCCTGCTCCCCGGCGGTGGCGGCCCGCGCCTCCTGCCGGGCGGCCCGCTTGCGCGCCCGCAGCGAGACCGGCACGGCCCACATCTGGTACTTGTCGCCGGCCTTGGTGAGGACCTCGTTCGAGTACCCGGAGCGCAGGACGGCGACCTGCCCCCAGGGCAGCACGATGAGGCGGAACGGGTTGCGCACGCGCAGCCGGTCGGAGTTGACGTACACGGCGGGCCGGAGCGTGAAGGCGACGACGAACGGCACCACGAGGATCATCCCGGCGAGCGCCAGCCAGGGCGTGCGGCCGTCGCCGGTGAACATGGCGTCGAAACCGAGCCACAGGACGACGGCGAGCAGCACGACGCCGCCCGCGATGCCGCCGGTGGACCGGTTGACCCGGTCTTTGTACTCGGGGGCGGGGGGCTCGTGCGCGGGCGTCGTCATGGTCCCGATTCTGCACGCCCCGGCACCCACCACAAACCAGCACCCCCTACTGCCGCCACCCCCGCCCCACCGCCCCACCAGCCGCACCCGCCCCACCACGCACCGCGACCACCCGCCCCCGCTCCACCACACACCCACACCCACACGCGCACCCACACCCGCACCCGCGCTCACACCCGCACCCGCACCCGCGATCCACCCCCACCCGAACCAGCCCCCGATCCCAAGGGCTGTACAGCCGCTACGCGCGTAGATATGCTCATCTGGTGACCATGCCCACCACTGCCCCCACCTCCCCGGCCCCAGCCGACGTCACGTCGTCCGACAGCTCACTGCGCCGCTTCCTGCACGGACTGCCCGGCGTGGACGCGGTCGGCCTGGAGGCGCGCGCCGCCGCCCTCGGCACCCGTTCCATCAAGACCACCGCGAAGGCGTACGCCATCGACCTCGCCATCTCGATGGTCGACCTGACGACGCTGGAAGGCGCGGACACCCCGGGCAAGGTCCGGGCGCTCGGCGCCAAGGCGGTGCACCCCGACCCCACGGACCGCACCACGCCCACCACGGCCGCCGTCTGCGTCTACCCCGACATGGTGGCCGCCGCCAAGGAGGCCGTCGCCGGCTCCGGCGTGAAGGTCGCCTCGGTCGCCACCGCCTTCCCGGCGGGCCGCGCGGCGCTGGACGTCAAGCTGGCCGACGTGCGCGACGCGGTCGCCGCCGGCGCGGACGAGATCGACATGGTCATCGACCGCGGCGCGTTCCTGTCCGGCAGGTACCTGAAGGTGTACGACGAGATCGTCGCCGTGAAGGAGGCCTGCGGCACGAGCGCCCGGCTGAAGGTCATCTTCGAGACCGGCGAGCTGTCGACGTACGACAACATCCGCCGCGCCTCCTGGCTCGGCATGCTCGCCGGCGCCGACTTCATCAAGACCTCCACCGGCAAGGTCGCCGTCAACGCGACCCCCGCCAACACCCTGCTGATGCTGGAGGCGGTGCGCGACTTCCGCGCGCAGACCGGCGTGCAGGTGGGCGTGAAGCCGGCCGGCGGCATCCGCACCACCAAGGACGCCGTCAAGTTCCTGGTGCTGGTGAACGAGACCGCGGGCGAGGACTGGCTGGACAACCACTGGTTCCGCTTCGGCGCCTCCTCGCTGCTGAACGACCTGCTGATGCAGCGGCAGAAGCTGGCCACCGGCCGCTACTCCGGTCCCGACTACGTGACGGTGGACTGATCCCCCATGGCTTTTGAGTACGCACCCGCCCCCGAGTCCCGCGCGGTCGTCGACATCGCGCCCTCGTACGGGCTGTTCATCGACGGCGAGTTCACCGAGGCGGCCGACGGCAAGGTCTTCAAGACGGTCTCCCCGAGCACCGAGGAGGTGCTGTCCGAGGTCGCCCAGGCGGGCGAGGCGGACGTGGACCGGGCCGTGCGGGCCGCCCGTACGGCGTTCGCGACGTGGTCGGCGCTGCCCGGCTCGGAGCGCGCGAAGTACCTGTTCCGCATCGCCCGGATCATCCAGGAGCGCAGCCGCGAGCTGGCGGTGCTGGAGACGCTGGACAACGGCAAGCCGATCAAGGAGACCCGCGACGCGGACCTTCCCCTGGTCGCGGCCCACTTCTTCTACTACGCGGGCTGGGCGGACAAGCTCGGCCACGCCGGGTTCGGTGTGAACCCCCGGCCGCTGGGCGTGGCCGGCCAGGTCATCCCGTGGAACTTCCCGCTGCTGATGCTGGCGTGGAAGATCGCCCCGGCGCTGGCGACGGGCAACACCGTCGTCCTCAAGCCGGCCGAGACGACCCCGCTGTCCGCCCTGTTCTTCGCTGACATCTGCCGCCAGGCGGGCCTGCCGAAGGGCGTCGTCAACATCCTTCCGGGCTACGGCGACGCGGGCGCCGCGCTGGTGGCGCACCCGGACGTGAACAAGGTGGCGTTCACCGGTTCCACGGCCGTCGGCAAGGAGATCGCCCGCACGGTGGCGGGCACGAGCAAGAAGCTCACCCTCGAACTGGGCGGCAAGGGCGCGAACATCGTCTTCGACGACGCCCCGATCGACCAGGCCGTCGAGGGCATCGTCACCGGCATCTTCTTCAACCAGGGCCAGGTGTGCTGCGCGGGTTCGCGGCTGCTGGTCCAGGAGTCGATCCACGACGAACTGCTGGACGCCCTCAAGCGCCGTCTGTCGACGCTGCGCCTGGGCGACCCGCTGGACAAGAACACCGACATCGGCGCGATCAACTCCGCCGAGCAGCTGGCCCGGATCACCGCGCTCGCCGAGCGGGGCGAGGCGGAGGGCGCCGAGCGCTGGTCGCCGGCCTGCGAACTGCCCACGTCCGGCTACTGGTTCGCCCCGACGCTGTTCACGCACGTCACCCAGGCGCACACCATCGCCCGTGACGAGATCTTCGGCCCGGTGCTCTCGGTGCTCACCTTCCGCACCCCGGACGAGGCGGTCGCCAAGGCCAACAACACCCAGTACGGCCTGAGCGCGGGCATCTGGACCGAGAAGGGGTCGCGGATCCTCGCCGTCGCGAACAAGCTGCGCGCGGGCGTGATCTGGTCCAACACGTTCAACAAGTTCGACCCGACCTCGCCGTTCGGCGGGTACAAGGAGTCGGGCTTCGGCCGCGAGGGCGGCCGCCACGGCCTGGAGGCGTACCTCGATGTCTGAGCGACTTTCTGTCTTCAAGACCTACAAGCTGTACGTCGGCGGGAAGTTCCCGCGTTCGGAGAGCGGCCGGGTGTACGAGGTGACGGACTCCAAGGGCAACTGGCTGGCCAACGCTCCGCAGTCCTCCCGCAAGGACGCCCGGGACGCGGTCGTGGCCGCCCGCAAGGCGTTCGGCGCGTGGTCCGGCGCGACGGCGTACAACCGGGGCCAGATCCTCTACCGCGTCGCGGAGATGCTGGAGGGCCGCAAGGCGCAGTTCGTCCGCGAGGTCGCCGACGCGCAGGGCCTGTCGAAGTCCAAGGCCGCCGAGCAGGTGGACGCGACGATCGACCGCTGGGTCTGGTACGCGGGCTGGACGGACAAGATCGCCCAGGTGACCGGCGGCGCCAACCCGGTCGCGGGCCCGTACTTCAACCTCTCCTCCCCCGAGCCGACCGGCGTCGTGGCCGTACTGGCCCCGCAGGAGTCGTCGTTCCTCGGCCTGGTCTCCGTGGTGGCCCCGGTGATCGCGACCGGCAGCACGGCGGTGGTGATCGCGAGCGAGAAGTCCCCGCTCCCGGCCCTCTCGCTGGGCGAGGTGCTGGCCACCTCCGACCTGCCGGGCGGCGTCGTCAACGTCCTGTCCGGCCGTACGGCGGAGATCGCGGCGCCGCTCGCCGCGCACCAGGACGTCAACGCGATCGACCTCGCGGGCGCCGACGAGGCGCTGGCGAAGGAGCTGGAGATCGCCGCGGCCGACAACCTCAAGCGCGTGCTGCGTCCACAGCCTGTGGACGACTGGGCGGCGACGCCGGGCACCGACCGCATGACGGCGTTCCTGGAGACGAAGACGGTCTGGCACCCGACCGGCTCGCTCGGCGCCTCCGGCTCCGCGTACTGAGCCGCGTCGCGGACCGCACCACAGACCGGAGAGCCGCGCCTCCCCTCCGTCCGGGGGCGGCGCGGCTCTCCGCCGTGTGTCCGGGTCCCGCGCGGGCGTCAGCGCAGCGTCTTGGCCGCCGGGCCGACGACGGGCACCGCGGCGACCGACGGCGCCTCGGCCACCGGGCCGGTGAGCTGGTGGGAGCTGACCGGACGGAAGTCGGCGACCTGGGTGCCGACGCTGTTGTCGAGCGGGTCGACGCCGGTGCCGGCCAGCGGGTTGGGCTTGAGGCCGGCGACCGGTCCGG
>NZ_BAABKC010000131.1:0-44365 GCF_039543625.1 Streptomyces similanensis
CCACCTACTCCTACGACACCGCCGTCGACCCGCGCGGGCTCACCACGTCGATGACCGACTCGGTCGCCGTGGTCTGTCACCTGCTCGACGCCTACCCGGTGGCCGCCGATCAGTGTCGGTAGCCGGTAGCGGTGTAGGCGCCAGCCACCCACCCGTACCGCTCACGGTCGGGACCGGACAGGACGCGCCCGTAGGCCCACCACGCGTCATCGGCCGTGACACCCCAGCATTCCGCGTAGAAGTCGGTGTTCTTCGACAGGACGGTCACGACACGGGAGCTTGTGCCTTTGCCCGCGCGCAGCCGGACGGCTTCGATGGTGTGTAGCTGCGCGCCGGCACCGTCGGTGTTGCACGCCTTGGGCTTGGGCGGCCACGGGCCGGCCGTCGCGGACGGGGATGAGCACATCATGGTGGCGAGGACGGAGACCATTGCAGCCACCGTGCTGATCAGTCGTCGCTTCATACCCGACCAACTGCTGTGCGCAGCTTTGAAGTCACGGGTCGACGGTTGGGATCACCCGGAAGAGCGGCCGGCCAGCTGTCCAGCTCCTGCCCGGTCTCGCCATCGGCGAGGAAGACCTGCGCGGCCGGCAGAGACTCGAACTCGCCCACCCAGCCGGCGGACTTCTGGTCCGCGGCCGCCCGGTCGTTGCACCAGCCCTGCATTACCGCCTGGCTACCCGAGTAGTCGGTCAGGCAGAAGCGACCGCACCGTTCAGGCTTCACGGCGTCCACGCAGTTTCGACAGAAGCCCCTACCGCACCTCGGACCTCGACGGATCCAAGCGCACGTCCCGGCCGCCGGCACTTCACATGCCGAACAGGACCGGCGTTTCGGCGAGAGCGGGTGGATCCGGGCCTGATACCCACAGTGGCGACGCGGGCCTGCGGCCCAGTCCGGCCGCCGGCTCAGCCCGCGGTGGTCCCCTCGAACGCTGCAGGCGCGTCCTGCAGGTCCTGGGCCAGCGGCGGGTGCTCGGTAAGGATCTACTCGAACATCCTGTAGAGCACGCCGGCCCGCGCGTGGCCCAAACTTGCGGAGGTCTCACGCTGGGCGGTCAGCGACGGGTGCAAGTGTGCTCCGGTCATCTGCCTCCGCTCGGCGGTCCGGACTCGCGGACGCATGGGCCTTTGCTGGTCGGGTCGCTGCGGGAGGAGGAAGGGGGGCGCACACCCGTATCGAGTCCGCGCGCTGTTCGGGTTGAGGCCGGTGGGCGGCCATCCGGTTGAGGGTCAGATGGCCCCGCGCCCCGCGCTCGGCGCTGTCCTTCGCCAGGCCTTTGCGCAGGTAGGAAGCATGGAGACGGACGGTCAGCAGTTGCAGCTCACGCAACGAGGAGGCCCGCCCGCGTCTGTATGAACCGGGTGGCGTCGGCTCACCTCCGCTCGGACGGGGGTGAGCCGAAGGTCGAGCGCCGAATCTGCCGGTTCGGCATGTCCACCCGCGCAGGCGGAGGTGGGCCGCAGGAATACTGCCTTCAATCCGCAGGTCGTCCGCGTTTGGCGCGGCGGGCGGCGAGGAGGGAACTGCTTGCGTGCGTGGCTCAAGAGGCTGTGTCGTGCCGGTGGCGCACGTGCGGTTTCGGTGACTGCGCCGTGCGCGCGGCCGTGTTTGAGGAGTGGAGGAGTTTGTTGATGAGTTCGGTGGTCTCCGGTTCCAGCGAGCAGTCCAGTTCGTGGTTGACCTGCTGCACGCGGGTGATCGCGGTGTGGAGCCCGGAGCGGTTCCCGCGCGCGGCCTCGAGACGCATCCAGGCCCGGTAGAGGAGTTCTGCCGTCTCATCGACCTCGAGGCCGATTGCGACGGCTTGGCGTGCGGCGTGGAGGTCGTGGTGGGGTCCTGCGGGGGTCCGGTAGGTGGCCACGGTGTGCGCGACGTCGATGATCCGAGTGATCATTTCCTGCTGGCAGGGCTCGGCCCAGGGCAGCGGCCGGCCGCCGAACGGTCGGCCGCGTACCAGGGAGAGTGCCTTCTCCAGGTCGGGCAGACCGGGCGGTCCCAGCGGCAGGGCGCGTTCGACGAGCTGCAGGAAGCGCGTCCAGTCGCAGCGCACTGCCGGGGTGAGCCGGTAGGGGTCCTCGCCCGACTTGCGGCGCGGTACGTAGGGGTTGCCGCAGGGGTCGCTGCCAAGGGAGGAGCGCAGGCCCTGTATCCGCGCGTTGAGGGTGCTTGTCGACCAGGGACTGACGGGGTCCATGTCGGCACACAGGGCGTCCGCGTTCCGGCCGGGCCGGAAGTACAGCAGTGCGGCGAGTTGTGCCATCCTCGGGCCGTGGCCGGTGCTGTTCACGCCCGTCACCTCGACCGGCCCCAGCACCCTGATTTCCGGGGCATGCGGATCCTGCGCCTCGCGCGCTTCCAGGGCGGCCGTGGCCGGGGTATCCGTCTTGGGTGTCTCCGCCGCGCCGGAGGAGTCCTGTTCAGCCCCGTCCGCCGGGGCCGCTGCGGTGGTGTCCGGCCCGGTCTGGCCGTCGGGCCGTGCCGATGCTGCGGTAGGGGAAGGAAGGCGGAGCCCGGAGGGATCGGTGTCGGCGGCGAGCAGGGCCGGGAAGACCTCGCTGCTGACATCCGTCGTTGCCGTCGCAGACGTGATCGAGACGAGGGCTGTGGGCGCGGCTGTTTCTGGTGCTGCTCGCTCGGGCTGGGGCGTGGTGTCGGGCTCGTCCGGGATGTCCTGCCAGAGGCCTTCGGCCGGGTGGGACGGCTGTCCGGACACCGTCAGCGCGGCGGTGATCTGCTGGTAGGCGGCGTGCTCCAGGCGCTGCACCGTGATGTCGGTGCCGACGTGGTCGAGGGGCTGCGGCTTCGTGAGGGAGGCGTTGATGATCTCGGCTTCGGGAAAGTGGGCGGCCGCGGTGCTCGCCGGGGCGATCAGGGTGACGGGCACCGTACTCGCCCGGTCGATGAGGTCGGCGAACTGCCAGGCCGTGTCTTCGTCCAGGGCGGCGGCGCACAGCATTAGGTATGGCTGATGCTGGGTTTCGGGCATCTGGTGTGCCTCGAGCAGGCGCTCGCCCAGGTCGCGCAGCGCGTGCGCGGTCTGGCGCATGTGGGCGATCCGCGCGGTGGGCAGCAGATGCGGCAGGTCTTCGCCGAATCCCACTGTGACGACTTCGACGTCGGCCGCCCACGGGCTCATCCCGAGTTCCAGCGCGATCGAGGTGCAGACCTCGGTGATGTGGACCGGGTTGCCGTCCAGCAGCAGCGCCGGCAGTCCGGCGAGGTTGAGCAGCAGCAGGTCGCCCGTCTCGGTGGTGCCGATCGTGACCAGCCCCGGATACGGTGCCGGCACGTCGCGGGCGGCCTCGTCGTCCAGGAGGACGGCCTCAGCGGGCAGAGTCCACCAGCCGGGCCGCCCGGCGGTGAAGGGCACCACCGGCTCCTGAGTGAGGTCCTCGGGCAGCACCTCCAGCGCGCGGGTCGCGATCCGGGCGGCGCGCAGCCGCGGCAAGGCCGCGGCCTCCTCTTTCTGCTGCTGGGCGACATGGTGAGCCAGCGTCCGCAGCGCCACGTCCAGCCGGGCAGCGCCGCCGGGCTCGGCGGCCGCCGCCAACTGGGCCTCCGCGGACGACGTCTTTGCCGCGATGGCGATCGTCTCGCCGGGCCTGCGGCGCCGGCGTTGCAGCGTCCTGCGCAGAGCGAGCGCACCGGTGACGCTGGCGGCGAGGAGCGCACCGGCGCCGAGCACGATGCGCAGATTCAGTGGGTTGTCGGCCGGAGATGCTGCCGGGGCCTGAGGGGCGGCGGAGACACCGGCCGGGCCGGACACCTCGGGCGAAGTGGACGGGGAGGACCCGTCGCGCTCCGGCCGCTCGGCCGGAGCAGATGGTACTGACACTCCGGCCGACGCCGATGGATAAGGGGTAGGGGGAGCGGCCTGACGGGTCGCTGGCGTGGCTGTCGGCTTCTCGCTCGTGCTGCCGCCCGGCTTCTTCGCGCCGTGGGGAGTGTGGCTGGCCGGGGGAGTGGTCTCCTGGCCGCCCGGGGCCTCGCTACGGCTGTGGGGCGTCCGGTCGGGCCGGGCTTCGGGGACGGTGATCTGCTGCCCGGTGTAGATGACGTCGGGGTCGGTGATTGCGGGCAGGCCGTGCGGCTGCGGCTTGCCCCGGCTGGCCTCGAACAGCCGCGGCCAGTTCTCACCGTCGCCGAGTTCTTCCTCCGCGATCTTCGAGAGGGAGTCGCCGGAGTGGACTGTGGTGACGTGCGCATCCGTGTCGCCGGTTGCCGCGGCGTTTGTCTCCAGTTGCGCACGTCGTCCCCCCGCGGCCGGGCCGGACTGTGGCATGAGGAGCTTCCAGCCGGGCTGCAGGAAACTGCTCGCGTGGAAGATGGTGCCGTCGGTCATGGCCCGGCCGTCGTTCAGATGGACGATCTCGCGCCACCGCTCGCCGTCCTCCAGCTCCCGCTCGGCGATGCCCCACAAGTTCTCCGCCGGCCGAGTATCGCGCACCGTGTACGTTGGCGACGGCGTGAAGCGCGTGGAGAGGGACGGTCCGGCTCCGGCACCGTCCTGAAGGGCGTCGGCCGTGGCGGCGTGGCCCGGCACTCGGCCGGCCGAGGCCGCCGGCGCGGCCTGGGCATTGGAAGCCAGGGCCGAACTCGCGGGCAGCAGCACCAGGATGCTGCCGATCAGCAGGGCCGCGGCGCGCTGTGAGGCACCCAGACCGCGCGCGGCCTGCCACCGATGGCCCCGCAGCTGCGCGACCAGCTCGCGTACGGCGCAGAAGCTGAACTGCGCCCACCCGATCCAGCCCACCGCGACGAGCAGCAGCAGGAAGGCTGCGCCCGTGTCCTGCCGGTCCAGCAGGTGGCCGAGGTCGTCGTAGCTGGCAGCCCAGATGACCGGGGTGGCCCAGGCCAGCAGGACCGGCAGCCCGATGACCGCGGCGGCCAGGACGTGCAGGCTCAGCACGGCCTTGAAGACCCGGGCCAGCACTGCCGCGGGGGAGCGGGTGGTGGTGCGCATCAGTTTCCTTCGGGAGCGGTGACGCCATGCAGGAGGGTGGCCTTGCCATGGCCGGTTACCGACAACGAGTCGATCCCGGCCACTGACAGGAATCTGGTGTCGTACGAGCTGGTGACGGTGACGCTGAGGGTTTTGCCGTCATCGGACACGCTGACCGCGCCGGTGGCACCGGCGGAGTTCAGGTAGGCCTGTGCCGCGGCGGCTGCGGCTTGGGGATCGATGTCGATCGCGGTGCCGCTGATGGCGTCGGCGGGGTCGATGGCCTGACCGCCGGCCCGGGCGGCCTCGCCGGCGATGTAGTCTGCGCGCTCGGTGGCACGCATCTTGCTCCCGCCGTCGATGGCGATGCCGATGATGCCGATCAGGGCGATGACGCACACGGCGGCGAAGACGGTGACGCCGCCCCGGTCGTCACCTCGGGTCTGCCGCAGCCAACGCACGATCATCAGTCACCTCGCTGTCTGTACCGGTCCACCACTGAGGTCGCTGTCGCTGAGAGGGTCCTGGTTCCCGGCACGCCCGGCACCAGGAGATCGGACAGGCTGACGGTGCATCTCACCGTCACGGTGACCGTTGCGACCTGCCCGACCGCAACGCTCAGTCCGCCGATGTCGACCTGGACGGATGTCGAGGCGCACCGGATGCCCTGGTCGTCGAGGGATTCTGCGGTGGCGGCCCGCGCGGCACCCTGAGAGGCGGCCGCCGTGCGGTGGATGGACGCCTCCCGGGCGGCATCCTCAGCGGCAGAATCGATCTTCGCGCCGGAGGTGACGATCCGGCCGCCGGCGATGGCCAGACACAGGAACATGATCAGGGAGGGAAGGATGACCGCCGCCTCGATCGCGGCACTGCCCTCGTCGCTGCGCAGCTTGCGAGCCCGGCAGGCCCTGTATCGCATGTTGTTCACCCTCCCGGAACCGTCCAGCGCTCCACCGGGCCGGACGCCGACTGCGTGACCCGCAGGCCTGACAGACCGGGGATCATGGACATGGCCGTGCCGGACACCTGGACCCGCACGCGCTGCCCGTCGCTGCTGGCAATGACGCTGTAGCCGCGCAGGCTGTCGCCGGCGGTGCGGTTCAGCACGGCCCGTGCCTGAGCTGCACCGTCGGCTGGACTCGACTGGTAGGCACGGGCCGTGGTGGCGCCCTCGCGGGCCGCGGTCAGGGCTGTCTGCCGGGCGTAGTACCACATGGACGTCTGGATGACGGCCATCGCGGCGACCAGCACGAACGGGAAGACGATCGCGATCTGGACGGATGTGTCACCGCGGTCGTCGCGCCACCTGAGTCTCTGCCACCAGCTGCTCGGCCGCTCGGGCTCGATCATCACAGCCCAGACAGCTTGCCGTTGTACTTGGAGATCACCATGGCGATGGTCCCGGCGATGAGGACGGCACCGGTGACGGCGGCCACCCAGATGATGACGGTCGTGGTGGAGATATCACCGCGGTCCGGCCGGCGGGCGGCCTCCTCGAGGCCCTGGTGCACGCGCGCGGTCAGACGCAGGACCGCACCGTTGGCGCGCGCCCGTGCCCGAGCTGTCCGGCCGCTGTGTTGCGGGCCGCGGGAAGAAGCGGTGTACGGGCCGGGGTGCGGGGCCGTGGCCGCCCGGGGCGCGGCACGGCGCGTGCGGGCTGCGATGTGCTTCATGTTCTCTTCCTCTTTGGGGTGTTGGTCGAAGGGGGTTTTCACACGGTCAGCATGCGGATCACGGCGGGGAAGGCCATCAGCAGCATCACCAGGACGGCCAGCAGGGCTCCGGGCGCGGTCATCTTCTCGCTCGCCGTGTTCGCCTCGGCGGCCTGAGCTGCCAGCAGCTCGGCGTTGAGCGCCGCGGTGCGGGCGCGCAGCGCCTTGTAGACGGCGGCGCCGTCGGTGGCCGAGCCGCGCATGATGTCGGCGACGTCGTCCAGGACGGGCAGCTCGTACTCGGCGGCGAGTTCCGTGAGTGCTTGATAGGGCGGGATCTTTTCCAGCCGGGCCCGGCGCAGGGCTCCCTGCAGGTACAGGAAGGGCCAGCCCTCGCCGACTGCCGCCGCCTTCTCCAGGGCCTCGGCGGGGCCGGCGTCGGCGGCCCGCTTGAGGGCGACCAGGTCGAGGTAGGCGGACAGGGCGTGCGCGAACTCCTCCCGCGCCCGCTTGGCCTGGTCCCGCACAGCAAGATCCGGGGTGATGAACAACAGCACCGCGATGATGAGCCCGACGCCGGCGGGTACGGAGAACGGCAGGTCCACGCCAGCGATGATCCACGGGATCGTCGCGATCACCGGGCAGAGCAGGCCCAGCGCGGCGAGCGCGGTTTTCTTCAGTATGAACTGGCCCGGTCCCTGCCCGAGCAGCGCCAGGTTCGTGGTCGGAACCCTCACGCCGGGCACCCGCTCCAGGCGTACCAGCAGCCACCGGCCCCACATTTCCTCGCGGAGCAGTTCCGGCTCGGGCATCGTCAGCGCGGCCGGGGCACTGCGCTTCAGAGCTGGCCCCAACGCGGGCTGAGGGGCGAGCAGTTCCCTGACCAGGAGCGCGACGCCGGCGCCGACCGTGCCGCCGGTCAGGACAACAGGGAGCCAATTCATGGCGTAACTCCTTCCGCCTCGCGAGCGGGGGCCGTCGGGTCCGGGTCCGCTGCGGGCGCCGGCAGACGGACGGTGCTGGTCGGGTCGGTGACCAGGAAGCGCGGGATGCGGCGGAAGGAGCCCAGCTGCCGTATCAAGGCGAGGACGCCGACGAACCCGGCTGTCAGGAAGGCGAGTACGAGCTGCCCCAGCAGCGTTGAGTACGGTTTCGTGTAGCTGGGTACGAAGAACCCGGCCACCACGACCCCGACGGTGATGATCGTCATCCAGCGAACGGTGGTGCGCGGCTTGGCCCGGTCCGCCTCGATGGCTCGCTTGCGGGCGACCTCCTCGCCCACCGTGCCCGACAGGTCCTCCAGCGCCTGTGCCAGACCCGGGCCGCGGTCGTTGACGGACAGGATGATCGCCGCGGTCACCTTGTCGGCGGTGACGTCGTCCAGGTCGTCGGCGAACGCGCGCAGCGCTTTGTCCGGCCGCCAGCCCAGGCGCAGCCGGTCGGACAGGTTGTTGATCTGCGGGGCGAGTTCGTCCGGCGCCCCCTGACGGCTGGTGATCATCGCCTGCTCCAGGCCCATGCCCAGCCGCAGCAGGCCGGCCAGCCGCTGGGTCCACTCGCTTAGCGCCTCCAGCTGGCCGATGCGCTCCTGCGCCATCTGCGCCGGGGTGATCAGCCAGGGTACGCCGATGACGGCCGCGCCGAGCAGTGCACCGCCGACGAAGTTCCCGGAGACCAGCCACGCGGCCACGAACACCACGGCGGCCGCGACGCTGAGGCTCCGCCGTCGCATCCGGACTTCCTCGCTCTGAGTCCTCCCGCCGCGCAGAGCAGTCCAGCGCTGGCCAAGCGGAGCACGCCGAGGCGCCGTCGTGCCAACGACGCCTGCCACGACACCGATCAGTCCACCGACGACGGCCATGCCGCACAACAGGGCGAACAATAGGGTCATCGGCTGCCCCCCACCTTCAGCGGCAGCGGTGCCGGCCAGGTCCCGCACGGCTCCCGCAGCAGGCCGGAGTCGAAGCCGACGCGGCGCAGGTCGTCGATGCAGGACGGGTCCATCCGCGGCACCGCCCGCAGCTCCCCCCACTCGCGGCCGGGAGAGAAGATCTCATTGGTGGCGGGCCGGCCGTTCTCGCCGATCCCGGTGAGCTCCAGGACATGGGAGACGTATCGGTGGCGGCGCCCGCCGATCTGTGTCTCGTCCGTCATGTCGACATAGACGATGAAGTCCAGACCGTTGGCGGTCTGCCGGTAGGCGAGCTGCTCGGACAGGTTGTCCTGGGCGAGCGCGTACAGCTCGGCGATTCGGTCGAAGATGATGTCCGGGCGCCGCGCGTGAATGGTGCACAGATTGCCGCCCGAACCGTTGGTCAGCGCCTGCATCATCGCGACGACCTCGGGGCCGCGGACCTCGCCGACCACGATCCGCTCCAGCGACATGCGCAGCGCCGGATGCATCAGGTCCAGTAGCGTGACCTCACCGGCTCCGCGGCCGGTGACGTCCTTCTCCCCGTTGGACTCACGCCCGACCAGTGACACGACCTGCCTGTGGTAGCCGTTGGCGTGGGCGAACAGCTCGTCCTCGGTCTGAATGGTCGCGAACCGGCACTCCGGGTCGAACTCCTTGAGCATCGCCCGCATCAGCGTGGTCTTCCCCGCCTTCTGCTTCCCCGCGATCATGATGTTCTTCTCGGCGCGCACAGCGGCGCCCAAAAACGCACGCAGAACCGGGTCGATGGTCCCCAGCCGCACCAGTTCGTCCAGACCGGCGTGCGCCACCCGATGGCGGCGGATGACCGCGTAAGTCATCGGCCCCAACCCGGTGATGGCCTGAAGACGGGAGCCGTCCGGAAGGGACAGAGCCAGGGTGGGGTTCGCGGTGGAGATGGTCCGCTCGCTGTGCTCGGACCCCCGGGCCAGCTCCCGCAACAGCTCCAGCAGTTCCTCCTCGGTGTCGGCGACCGGGCCGACCCGGCGGCGCTCACCGTCGCCGTAGTCGAGCCACACCTCATGCGGGCCCTGGATGATGATGTCCTCGACCCGGGCATCGTCCAGATACGGCTGCAGCCGGCCGGCCCGGAAGAGGAGATCGTAGACGGCGCGCCGCAGCGCCTCGTCCTCCTGCGGCGTCATTGCCTGGGCGTCCGACCACACCGCGACCGCCTCGGCGATCCAGTTCAGGCACCGCTGTTCCTCACTGGCCCGGTCCATGTCCGGCTTGATCTTCAGCAGTTCCTCGCGCTGCTTGGCGACCTGGGACGCAATGCCCCGTGCCATCCGGTAGTCGACGGTGATCTGGGGAGCGGCCGTGCCCAGGACACCGGTACTCGATGCGGCACCCGCGGCCGCCGGTGCGCTGCCCTCCCGGGGCGCCCGCGGCGGCGGCGCCACCGTGGGGTCGGGGTGCAGGGGCTCAGCGCGCACGGGTCACCTCCCCGCCTGCCGTGTGCAGGCCGCGCGGGTCGAGGCGGGCACGGCGCAGCGCTGCCCGCTGAACCAGCAGTGTGCTGCCCGTGCGAGCGGCCCTCATGAGCGGCGATTTGGTGAAGTGCCGCGGCTGTTCGGCGCCGTCCGAAAGGACGCGGGCGTCCTTCGGCGTGTACGGCAGGGTGACGATCACCGGTACCTGCAGCACACGCTGCACCTCGCCCGCCGGATAGGGCCCTTCATCGATCATGATCAGCCCCATATCGCCCACCCGCTCCTGCAGCGCACGCACCCGGCCCTCCGCCGCCTGGAGGCAGCGCAGGCTGTTGCGGACCACCACGAAAGTGGCGTCGGCCTGTTCGGCCAGAACCCCGGACGGGCCGTAGGCGCCCCGGCGGCCGAGGTCGATGAGGACGTCGTGGCCGCTCTCGGCCTCGATGCCGCGGAACATCCGCGCGAGGATCTTCCAGACCGAGGTGAGGCTCGCCGACTGCGTCGGGTCGGTGGTGCCGGGCAGCAGCAGCCGGTCACGCGGTGACCCCCGCTCGCTGTCCGTGCCGCTGAGGTCGATCAGCTGTCGCCAGAACGCGTCGCTGAACTCACCGGGTTTGCGAGCGGCGACCGAGAGGTTACGCAGCCCGTAGCGGTCCCCGAGCGTGCCTTGCAGCAGGCCGTGCAGCACCGCCCCGCCGTCCGGGTCGCACTCGGCGAGGATCATCCGCCGGTTCGCCTCCAGCGGCCACGACAGAAGCAGGGCCAAGGCGCTCGTCGTCACGCCGGGTGCACCGCTGCAACCTGCAAGGGCGATCACAGCCATCAGTGACCGTCCGGGGCAGCGAGGACCAGCCGCAAAGTGCCGGCCGCCTCCCAAGCGGCGGCCGCCGGGCCGTCAGTGGCGGAGACGGCGACATCGACGACCACCACGCCCGTACCGGGGGCGGCGCCGGACGCCTTCACCACACGGCCGCCGATGGTCTGCGGCGCGTCGTCGGATGTCCTGCCGGTGTCGGTCGTCCCCGGGGCTGGCACGTGCACCAACTCGAGCCTCTGGCCAGGGACAAGAGTGCTGGCCGGGATCTGCTTGGGCTCCAGACCGATCGGCACCAGCTGCTCGCCGGCCTTCACCAGCGAGTCCTTCGTCACCTGTGCAGGAGTCAGCAGGGAGCCGGGCTTGAGTTCCACGGCGGCCCGCTTGCCCACCACCGACTTCAGGTCGTCAGCGTGTACCGACTTGACGGCCGGGTCCAAAGCGATGGAGGCCGTTCCGAGATCGGCCTCGGTGAGGACCTGGCCGACCTGGACGTTACGGGTGACAGTCACTGCCTCGGTACGGTCGCTTACTTGGAGCAGCAGGACGGCCACGCCGGCGCCGCCGGCCGCGATCAGCGCCAGCGAGAGGGCGATGACACCTGGGCGTCGCCTGCGCGCCGACACCCGGGGCGGCGCCACGGGTCCGGCAGTGCGTCCCTGCTGGGAGGCGCTGTTCGGGGCTGTCTCTGCACGTTCTTGGGTCTTGCTCACGGTTCTGTCCTTCCGGCGGCGTTACCTGACGACCTGTACTTCGCCGACCGCCACCTGCACGTTCGTCTGCCGGACCTCGTTGAGCTGACCGGTCTGTCCGTCGCCCTGCCAGTTGATCGTCCACGTCGAAGTCGCGTTCACCGGGAACTTGCCGTTCCGAGCACCGGCCGAGGCCTTGGAGTACACATGTCCGCAGGTCGGAGACTGGGCCATACCCGCGGATGACGTGTAGGGCGTGCCGGGGCCGGCGCAGGCAACGGAGGCGCCGTCGCCCATCGCCCAGACGATTCTCGACACCTTTGCGGTCGCGGTGACGGTGATGCCACCCGCAGAGGCCGATGCGGTGTTCGGTCCGTAGGTCGTCGCGCTGCGGTTGACCCACATCCACATCGGAACACCGACCGTGTACTTCCCGGCCGCGCGCGGGCTGGCGATGTCCGGGCCCAACAGCGTCATGGAGTCGACTGCACGCTGGGCCAGCTCCCGAGGGTCGACCTGCGGCACAGGGGGCTGGCCCGCCGCCTCCACGACGAAGCCGTCCGGGTTGTCCTGACCGCCGTCCGAGCACCCGTAGAAGTACAGGTCGTTCTTCTGAGGGTCGGCGCCCTTCCAGCCTGGGAATTCGGCGGGAGGCTTCGGATCGACCTTGAGGTACTTGCAGGCCACTCCGCTGCTGCCGTGGTCGCTGGCGCTCCGTGAGTCGCCCACCTGCCGGGCGATTCCGCTGGTTCGCTCATCGGTGCCGACGTGGACACAGAATTTGATGACCTCGCACTTGCCTGCATCGACGTCGGGATCACCGTCAGAGTGCGCGACGCCCACCGAGGCCAGGACCAGGACACCGGTGAGCGGAGCGAGGTGCTGGGCTAGCAAGCTTGCTCTTGAGCGGTCAACTTCGTGACCATCCACTTTGTCCCCCACTTTTCGAGCGTCGCGGTGCTCACGTATCTGACGAACCGCGATGCGGGCAGCTGGACCTTCTTCTTCGAGGTCTTGTCGATCAGCGTCCAGTGCGTGGTGTCGACGCAGTCAGTGATCGTGGCCGTGGGGATCTTGACGTTGGTCACCTTCACGACCCGCGGATGGATCACCGGCTTGCCCGTGGTCACCTCGCCGGCCTTCCGCATGACCGCGAGGTCGTGTTCTATGTCGAACAGGGCCCTCAGGGTGGTGGTCGACTTCAGACTGGTACCCGCCGAGGATGCCTTGCTGTATGCCGCGGTCTGCGCATCCCACGAACTGGCCGAGAGGACGGCAGCGTTTTCAGAAGCGGGGCTGGCGCCGGCGCTGGCGGATGGCGAGACAGCCGTCGGACCGGAATGGGACTTGGACGACGTGTTCGAGTTGCTTTCACTGCATCCGGCCAGCGTCACCAGGCTGCCAAGGAGGAGCAGTGCCGTTGCATGCTTCCGGGTGCGGATTGCGGCGGTGTTCAGCCGTAATGAGTGCTGTGGTCTGGTCACGTTGTCTCCCCGTATTGCGCGGTGCGGTAGGCCGCCGTCCTTGAGGCCTGCCGTACGGCGGTTCAGCATCACGGCTTGTTTTGTCTGCGGTGATCCATTTGCGTGATCGCAAGATTACGCAGAGGACGGCCAACCCTCCAACTTGTTGGGGCAGTTCGGCGTTGAGAAGTGGGCGCATCCGGTTACTGTCGGATCGGGATATCGGTTTGTAATTCTGTGTATTCGCTTGTCGCGACCGTACATTCGCCGACCTCTCGTCGCGTGGGACACCTCGTGCGCTTCCTCCGTCTGTGCCAACGAGATGACCGGCCGCCGGTTCTGCTGATGGTCTGTTCCGGTGACGCAGCGGGCTGACGGGTACGGGACGGGTGCGTGGAGAAGGCGGTCAGCGCTCCGTTCATCTCTGGGCCGCGGCCGCCTGGACAAGGCTGGTCCACGGGCGATCCGGGGATGGATCACTCGTACTCCTCTTTCGCCAGACGTCCGGCGCCGGTCTCGCTGCGGGAGCGTTCGGTGAGGAAGTCGGCGACACGGGCGATCTGTTCGGCTGCGCGTGCGGTGAGCTGGTCCAACGGGAGCGCTCCGGCGTTCGCGAGGGCGGCGTGCTCCAGTGCGGGAACCTTCCGTGGGCGGGCCTGAGCTGCGAAGACCACGTCGAGATGGGGTCCGCGCAGTTGGACCGGACCGACGCGGCGCCCGTGCACGTTCATGGAGACGAAGTGCTCGAAACGCTCCATGGTGGCCACCCGATCCGGGCTGGGGTTGTTGCCCCACTCTGCGGTGATCGGCGCGATCGCGGACTTCGACCCGGCGGTTGTGGCCAGGGTGGAGGCGTTCTGCAGCAGAGACAGCCGCACCGGCGAGGGAAGCCGGGCCAACAATTGCGTCATCCCGTGGACTTGGCACCTGTATTTGCGGAAGTCCTCGAACATGGCCGCGATGGTTTCCGGCGCCGCACCCGTCAGGGTGATCAACTCGTCGAAGTACGGACGGAACGGCACCCGCCTGGCTTCCGGGGTGTCACGTCGGGAGCGCACGGCCCGCAGCAGATCGCGGGCGAGCAGAGCGGTCACAAGCCGGTCCGTGGGCCCGTTGCCGCCCGGGCACACCCACACGATCATCCTGGAGTCCATCGCCGCGCGAATGTTGTACACCCCGACGGGCTGTCCAAGGAAGCCGCGGGTGACGGGGTTGGCGGCCAGCCGGGCAATCGGGTTGAGGACCACGGCGAACGAGTCCGGCGGCAGGGTCGGAAACACCCCGTTCCACCATGCGCGGGTCTCCTCGTCCAGCCGGTCGGCCACCGCGGCCAGCGCTCCCCTCCGAAAGGCGGGGTCGGTGAGCAGTGCCCGTACGTGGAAGATCGTGGCCTGGTCCTCGGGGCGGCCGGCCTGGCAGGCGGCCGCGTTGACCGCGACCAGGGCGGAGATCGCGGCGGTCAGGATGGTGAGGGCACGCGGGGCCGTCGCGTCGTCCCAGGCCAGGGCGGAGGCATAGGCGTCGGTGACCGCCTCTACGACCTCGTGTGCCGCCTGGCCGTGATGCATGCCGAGCGGGTTCCACGAACTCACGCGCGCGTTGGGACCGAGACCGTTGAGGTCGACGAGCGCGATCCGGTGCATGAGGTGCTCGTGCGCCAGGAACGTGGTGGCCCGAGGCCAGGAGTCACGGTGAGGATCGACGAACATCAGGCCGCCCCCGGCATGGGCCCAGCCGATCGCCTGCGCCAGCGCCCTCTCCGTCTTGCCTCCGCCGGCCTTGCCCACCCCGACCTCGAAGAGGGTCTCCTCGGCGTAGGTGGCGACCAGGCGCTCGCGGCCGTCGGTGCCCCGGTAGATGCCCTGGAGCAGCAAGTCGGGATCGCCGAACGCGAACGTCGGAAGGTCACCGGCCAGCACCGGCAGACGGCAGTGTGCTGTGGGAGGCTTGAGCAGCCCGGTCAGCTCCTCCAGCCGCGCCCAGTTCGCCTGGGGCGGCTGGCAGTGCCCCCGGTTCCAGCGGCGTTCGAAGCCACGTTTGGTGGGCCACTGGTCGGCCCCGATCCGCCAGGGGCCCAGCCGCCAGCCGCGCATGGCCCACCGGGAGCGGCCGCCGAAGACGTCCAGCGCAGCCTGGAGCTGGGCAAGCCTCGCATGAGCACGGCCTTCGGTGTTCGATGCGCACATCACCAGCAGCTGGACCCGGACCAGGTGGTCGTCGTCGGCGAGTTTGCCCAGCGCCAGGGCCGGATCCACCCGGCGCGGTACCGGCGGCATGACCAACCGCCGTCCGGCGCCCGCGGCCGGCTTGTCACTGAGGAGCTGCTGGAGCTGCCAGGTGAGGGAGTCCTCGATGCCGCTCGCGTCCTGGCGCAGCCAGCGCGCGGCCCGCTGGGCCTCGCGGCGTTCGGACCGGCGCGCGGCACCCATCAGCTGCAGACGGCGCGCCCGCAGTGCCCACTTCGGGGCACGCTGGATGTCGAGGCGGATCTCGGCGAGGTCGCCGAGCTCGGCGCGCAGGTCGGCCACGGCGTCCACCAGGGGCTGAAGAGGATCGGGAGTGAGGGGGACCTCGCGCAGCGGCGCCGTGAGCTTGCCGCGCAGGATGAATTCCGCGCGCACCGTGTGTTCGCGCGGCTCATCGACTGTCGGCCGGGCTCGGTTGACAGTGACGTCCGGCCCGAACGGAGTGATCGACAGGAGTCGTTGGCCCCCGACCGGCCCCTCGATGCGATAGCGCAACGGCGCGGTGCCGTCCGCACGCAGCCGGATCTGCACGGCCTTCGATCGGCGGGGTGCCCACCAGGGCACGGCCGTGGAAGCGCGGGCGAGTTGGACACCCTGGCGGAAGATCTCTTCCAGGTTTGGGGAGAAGTGCCGGTTGGAGACGAGCTCCAAGGCCATCCGCTGGGCCGAAGCCTTCACCGCGAGGAAACGCACCACCAGTTCACATGTGGCCCAGCACACGCCGATGGCCACGGCGGCCAGGTACCAGTACGCGTAGAGCCGGTCGGCGGCACCGATCAGGCCCATCACCAGGCCGAGTACGGAATCCACCTTGCTGCTCCCCTCTTCTGAGTCGTTCGGGTGAAGTGCCAGTCGGTGATCCGCAGATCGGTTAAGGTGCCGGCACGGTCTATTCCCGCCCACACAAGGTGGACCACCGCCTGGTCCGGGCTGGTACCGCGGCGGGCCACCGCGGCCTGGATCCGGAAGCGAGCGGTGGCGAACGCCGGCGCCATCGCCCCGTCCGAGTGAGGAAAGACGTCTGGCCAGTGGGCGCGGCCGACGCCGGTGGCGTCCGCGTGCAGCAGGGCGCGGCCGGCGGCGAGGAGCGTCCGCTCGTCGGCGGCGGGCAGATCGGCCGGCCAGGCCTCCTCGAGGGAGTGCTGGACGGCCTGGTCGGCGGCAACGCCCTCGCCGTGCGGCGGCAGCGCGGATGCGAGGGCCGAAGGAGTCGATGCACCGGATGCCGCAGTGAGCTCCGTGGGCGTGTCCCGCTGACTGACCGAGGGCGCAGCGGCCGATGACGGCTGTGCGGCCGCGTATGTGCTTGAGGGCGCCGGGAACGGCGCCTGCTGGCGGTGCGGCATGCCCAGGAGCGCGATGCCGCCCGTGGCGGTGAGGATGGCGGTGCTCAGCATCAGCAGACGCGGGGAGCGCGGGGGCGTGGTCACAGCAGGCGTGCTCCTCCCGCGTAGCCGGACACCGCGTTCACCGGGTCCAGCCGCACGACGGTGCCAGGCCGGGGAGCATTGATCATCTGGCCTCTGCCGGTGTAGATGCCGACGTGGTAGATCGTGGAATCGCGTCCGGGGGAGTAGGCGTAGAAGACGAGGTCGCCCGGCTTGAGGGCGGCCGTGCCGAGGCCGGCGGGAATGCGCCTGCCGACGCCGGCTTGCGCGGCCGCGGTGCGCGGCAGGCTGATGCCGGCCCTCGCGTAGGCGTAGGTGGTCAGTCCCGAGCAGTCGAAGCCCTTGATGCTGGCGCCGCTCTTGCCGCCGGGTGAGCAGCAGATCCCATTTGAGGGTCCGTGCACGGTGCCTCCGCCCCAGGAGTAGGGGACCCCGCGCTGGGAAAGCGCGGCCTGGATGACGCCGAGGGCATTGCCCGTGACGTTCTCCAGATCCGGGCTCTCGGCGGCTGCCGCGTACTGATCGATCCATCCCAATACGTTCGCCACGTACTCGGCGGAGTGGTTGTACTTCCAGATGGCACCCGCCAACTGCGTTCGCTTGGACAGGTCACGGCCGCTTCCGCACAGGTGGATCGCGGCGCCGAGGGCGGCGTCGTCGGCGTTGTGCGGGTCGGCGACCTGGTCGCCGCTTGCGTCCTTGCCGATCGATTTCCAGGTGGAGGGCAGGAACTGGAAGGGGCCGACGGCACGCTCCCCGTTCGCGGTGCCGTCCCACTTGCCGCCGTCGGTGTCCGGGACGCCGGTGGTGTTGCCGCCCTGGCCGGAGCCGTTGAGGAGCACTCCGTAGATCTTGGGGCGGATGTCGCCGTTGGCGGCGATGTTGCGTCCGGCAGCGTGGTTGGATTCGGCCTTAGCGATGCCGGCCAGGACCGGCCAGCCCATGCCCTGGCACTTCGGCACGTCCTTTCCGGCCTGCTGGACGGCCTTCTTGTAGGCGGTCAGCATGCGGGCGGGGATGTCGGCTGCGCTGCCCCCGTCGGCGGTCCCGCGGTCGTTGCGGGCACCCGTTGTCAGCGCGAGGTAGGCGCTGATCGCGTTTCCCACCGGTGCGGCGCAGCACACGGCGGCGAACATCAGCAGCGCCACCATGCACCCCCACCACCGCATGCGGCGTCCGGACGGCCTCACTCGTCCTCACCGCCCTCGTTCCGCCGCCGGGCGCGCTCCTCGCGCAGCCGGTCGGCCTCGGGAGCGGTGCGCCGCATCAGCTCCTGCATCCGGGCCCGCGCCTCGTCCCGCGCCTGGCTTCGGGCGCCTCCGCCGCCAGGGAGCACGGGCCTGTCGGTGTCAGTCTGGGACCCATGCCCGGGGCCGTCCCCGCGCGGGAGCGCTGCCCCAGACGCATTCGCCGCGGAGCCGCCCCGCGATGCGGCCGACCGGGCGGGGGCCGGGGCTGGGCTCACATCAGACCCGGGAGGCGCAGGCCGCGCAGGCGTGAGCGGGTGTGAGGGCGTGGTCGGAGTGTCTGTGGTGGGCAGGCGGCGGCCGGTGAACGGGCCGGGTCCGCCGCTGTCGTCGGTGTGCTCGCGCAGCACCCGGGCCACATGATGCCCGGTATCCGTCCAGGCGCGGCCGTCCTCGCGGACGGTGTTGCCCCAGACCCGCACCTGCTGCCGGGCGTCCTGGGAGTAACGCGAGGCACCTGAGCGCGCGCGTCGCATATTCGCCGGCAGGCCGATGGTCGCCCCGTAGGCGGCTCGTCCGCCGCGGTTGAGGATGCGGTATCCGCGGAAGCGGACCAGCCGGTTGTGCGCCCGGGTCGACAACAGCGTGCGGTCTCTGCTCTGGTCGTGCAGGACCTGGCCGGTGTCGCGGTCGATGACCTGGCCTTCCTCGTTGCGGTACCGGTCGGCAGGACCGGACGGCCGCAGCGGCCCCCTGCCGCCCGCACCGCCTGGACCTCCGGCCAGCGGGCCACCTGCGGCGGTCGAGCCCGGATCGCCCTCGGCGGTGGGCTTTTGCCACTTCGCCAGCTGCTCCCTGTCCGGGCGGCGGCCGATCAGCAGCCAGTGCGTGCCCTTGGCGCCGAGCCGAGCGCCCAGCCCGCCCACCGCTGCGGCCGCGGTCAGCGGGGCCAGGCCGCGCCGGGCCTCGGCGGTGCCGTCGGCGAGGATGTGGCCGGTGTCCACCGGCATGCCCGTGCCGTCGGCCAGAGAGGTGAGCGCGCCCATCAGGCGGTGCCGGGTGCCGAGCGTCCCGAAGCGGCCGCCGCCACCGCCGGTGAAGGCGCGCAGCCCGCTGCTGTAGGCGCCCATCGCCGCGGGGGAGTTCATGGCGAGCGCGGCACCGAGTTCGGAGGTGTCTCCCGGCATGTGGGTGCCCCCGACCTTGGCGTAGCGCATCCGCATGGCCATGCGATGGCCGAAGGAGGTGAGGGAGGCCAGGAGCCTGCGGTGCCCGGCCGCGCCGGCGATGGCGAGGACGTCGATGAGCAGGATCCGCTCCACCATCAGGTCGGGCCCGTTGGTGATGGTGGCGTCGACGGCGATCCCGAAGAACGGGATGAACGCGCAGACGCCGACCACGGCCAGGACCGCGATGCCCCACAGTGACAGCCACTTCCACACGCTCTGGCGCGCGGGCCCGGGCAGCATGCCCGCGACGAAGGTGACCCCGCCGGCGGCCGCCGCGGCCGCGCAGATGCCCTGAATGCCGAGCAGCACGATGGCGCTGGACAGCAGCATGCCGCAGATGAACAGGGCGGCGATCAGCAGCAGGAGGGCGCCTCCGAGCCGCCACCAGGTGGGCTTTGCGGCGTAGGCGGCGCACGACGCGCCGACCGGGCCGGCCTTCTTCATGTCGGTGAGGAACGCGGCGAACGCCTGGTCCTCGTCGGTGACGATCGCGTTGGAGGCGTCGAGGAGTTCGCCTCCGGGCGTGTACTGGGGAAGATCGGTGCTCCCACTCGGCGTGCTGCCGTCGACGTCTCGCTCGCAGTACTTCTTGGCCCCGCCGTGGATCTTGCGGCAGGTGTTGTTCGCCTTGTCCGAGGGGGCCGGTCTGGGCAGATATCCGCCGGTGATCCACTTCAGGTGGACGGCGTAAGCCTTGCGGTCCGCGTCCTTGGCCGGGTCGAGGACCTGCCCGTACTGCAGCAGCATGTACGGCTTGACGATCAGCGCGTTCGTGATCGAGTCCTGGATCGGCCGGGCGACCTCGGCGGCGGAGACCGGGCCCTCACCCTGCCGCGCCTCGCATGTGACCTCGGCGTTGCCGGCCAGGCCGTCGCACGGGCTGCGGCTGGCCAGTTTCCCGCCCCAATGGTAGGAGTTGACGCTCTGCTGGGCCACTTCGGCGGCGACCTGCTGGGACTGGCCCACAGGACCGTCGGTGCCCAGCAGGGTGTCGGGGCGGATCAGCGCCGAGGCGGCGATCGCCCCGATGAGCAGGGTGAGGAAGATTTCACCGAGACCGCGGCCGACGCGCCCGCGCACGATCATGAAACCGGCGAAGACGAACGCCCAGGCCAGCAGCAATCCCTTGATCCCGAGGGTGTCGACCACCACGTTGTCGTATGTGTCGGCGGCCTTCTGCGCCGGACGGGCGAGGATCTTGAGCAGCGGGAACCGGAAGGCGACCTCGATCGCCCATCCCGCCAGACCGACCAGCAGCCGGATCAGGGTGAACAGGCCGCTGAGAGCGAAGGCCAGGGCTTGTGTCCTGAAGGCGACGATGGAGCCGCCCGAAGCGTTCAGGTCGTACCCGTCGATCGGCACGCCCTCGGAGGAGTGGATGTTCAGCGGGGCGAGCAGATCCCCGGTTTCGCCGCTGCTGCCAGCCGCGTACACGACCTGGGTGTTCACCAGGAGGAACACGCCGGTGAGCAGCACAACGAAGCCCGCCGAACGCAGGGCCCCACAGATGGGACGGAACACGTCAGTACCGCCCTGGCCCACCGGCCCGCTGCCGCCACACCACCAGGGCGGCCACACCCGCGCCGGCGGTGCCCAGCCTCCACGCCGCACCGGACGCGTTGCGTCGGCCGGCGGTGGCCGCAGCGTCGCGCTCGCAGTACGCCTTGGCCGGGCCGTGGATCCGGGTGCAGGGACTACGGTGGCTGGTGCTGGTGCCGGCGGTGAAGGCCTGTCCGGTGTGCGGCCACCACGTTTTCGGTGCGCCCGCTGCGACGGTGAGCACGATTGCGCCGACGGCCACGGCGAGCGATGTGAGGATGCTGGCGGCTGCGGCGCGGCGCCGGGAGCGGTCCCCTAAAGTCGTGATCATGAGGTGTGTTCCTTCGGACGGGTATGCCCGGCTTCAGCGGCGAGGGGTTTAAGGACGGAGAGCGAGGCAGCGCGCCGTCCGGGCGTGGTGGTGATGGAGGCGGCGATCCGCGGGATGCGGGGGATGGAGACCTTGACGCGGCCGGTGTTCTGCCGCGGGCAGGTCAGCAGGAACTCACCCTCCCGGCCTGTCTGGCCGACCGGGGACAAGCCGGTGGTGACCAGCCGCAGCAGCTCGTCGTCGTTCGGGTCGAGTCCGACGAACTCAAGGCCGCGGCGGGCACGTTCGCGGTCGGCGGTGCGCGCGAGCGCGCGGTAGGCCATCAGGCCGCGGTCGGGTCCGAGTTCCTCCGCGTCGTGGGATGCGGCGAGCAGGCCGGCGCCGTGCTTGCGGCCGTCGTGGAGGATCTCGTGCACCAGGGCGGTTCCCTCGGCTGAGGAAGTGAGCCAGTACAGCTCGTCGGCGACCACTTGCGTGAACCGTGTCGGATCCTCGAACGCGGTCTGCCGGGCGAGCGCGGCGATCAGATAGAGCACCGCGCGCCCGATCAGCGCCTCCAGCGGCTGCTGGTGCAGGACCTCCGGTTTGTCGAAGGCGGCCTTGGGCGGCAGCTTCAAGCCGGCGGTGGTGATCACGATCATGTCGGTGGCGTGGGAGGCGTCCAACCGGACCGGCGGCAGCGCCGGGTCGAAGACCATCCGGGCCAGCGAGTTGGTGGCGACGACGCGGACGAGTCCGGCCAGGCTGGCGGCCGTCTCCTTCCGCTTGCCGCCCTCGTTCGCGGCCATCTCCTCCAGTACTTCGAGGACGCGGTGCATGGACGGCTCCGGGCCGGCGGCGGCCTGCTCGACGGCATGGTGCAGTACCTCGCCGCCGGTGCTCATCGGACCGATGCCGAGCTGCAAGGTGAGGTAGGACAGGGCGTAGTGGCGGCCCTCTGGCCCATCGAACATGCGCAGTGGGTCGATGGACACCTCGGCCTGGGCGGCGTCGATGATCTGGGCGCGGCCCCTGGCCGCGGCGCGGGCGAAGGTCGCCCACTCGCGGACCGGGGTGCGGTCGATGCAGATCGCGCGGCCGCCGCGCGCCCACACCGCCTCAGCGATCAGCTTCTGCAGCACACTCTTTCCCGCGCCGAGATCCCCGACGATGCCCATCGACGCGGACGCGTCGACCTTGGGCGCATCCGCGACGTTGATCAGGACGGGGCGGGCGGTGCCGCAGTCCAGGTCGACGCCGAGGACCATGCCGTTGGGGTCGCCGACCTCACCGACGGTGAAGGCGCCGCCCAACGCCCAGTCCTCACTGATCTGGTGCTGGGTGAACTCCCGTGCCACGCCGGGGCGGACCGTTGCGGGCAGGCCCAGGGTGAAGAGGGCTTCTTGCAGGCCGGCCGGCCGCACCGCGCGGTAGTCGGCGCCACCCAGCAGCGCGGTCAGGGCACGGGCCCGGGCGTCGCAGACGGCGGCGGTCGGCCCCCACACCGTCAGCACCGTCACCGACTGCACCTCGACCTCCACGCTGGTGCGCGACAGGCGGGCGTCCAGTTCGCCCAGATCGCGTGCGGCCTCGGTGAGGGAGGCGGGCATGCCGGTGGGGCGGGCGTCGTACTGATCGGCTTGGTCGATGAGTTCGTTCTTCTTGCGCCGCACCTGGTCGCGGGCTTTCTCCGCGGGCACGAGGGTGAGGTCGACGGTGTAGTCGACGGGGAAGTCGAGTGTCTCCAGCTGGGCGAACAGGTCCGCGGCCTCCTGGCGCACGACGGGCGGGCACTCGGCCAGCGCCAGCTGCGCCTGGTAGCCGATACCCGTGTCGGACTCGACCTGTAGCCAGCGTCGGCCGAGCGGCGAGGCGGTGTTCAGCCGCCACCAGGCCCTGCGGCCCGACCGCGTGAGCTGACCCGTGCTCTTGAACTCGTCGACGTCGTCGATGTCGGATTCAATGCCGCCTTCCTGCAGACGGATCAGTCCCAGGTCGGCGTAGCTGGGGGAGCGCAGCACACCCTCGCGGACCTGTCCGCCGTACAGGCCGCTGGTCTCGGCCTCGGTCAGCAGGGGTTCGGGAAGGCCGCGGTGCAGGGCGTGCTGGATCATCCACACGATCTCCGCCGGGCGGGCCGGGCGGAACGCGATGCCGCCCGCGAGCGCTGCCTCCACCCGCAAGGCCTGCTCGCGATAGGCCGTCACCTCACGCCGGTCGACGAGGGCGGGGCGCATGCCGAGGATCGGCGCGATCTCGGCCCACGCCGTACCGAGGGACGCCGCCACCCGCAAGGTGCCGGCCTCGGTCTGCAGGGGCACGGCCAGCCACAGGGTGCGGCGGTGCATCTCCTGCTCGTCCAGCAGGTCCAGGGCGGCCTCGACGTTCTCCACCCACGGATGCGGCCCCATCGCCGGCGCCTGCTCAGCCGGCTGGATCCCCTCGATCATCTTCAGGGCGATCTCACCGGGATCGACCTGTGCGCACAGTCCGAACAGCCGCGGCGCCCCGGACAGTGACCGCACCAGATGCGTGACCTTGGCGAGCTGTTCGTCGCGGACCTGGGCAGGCACGTAGGTGCCTTGGACGGTCTCCTCCCGCCGGCCCTCAGCGTCCGGGCCCGGGTGGAGCCGGTAGACGGCCCACACGCTGCCCTGGGCCGACCACACCAGGTGCCCGGCGATGTGACGGATCGGAACTCTCACCGGGCATCCCCCTGCTGGGCACGCGCGAGCAATGTCTGCACTCCGGATGCCGGTCCCTTCGGTCCCGGCGGCTCCGCTTGTTGGCGCGCGGGTGCGTCGCCGGTGGTCGGTCGCGGGAGCGAGGCCCGATGGCGTTGCCGGCGAGCGAGCGGCGCCGCCTTTCTCGTCGTAACGGTTGGCGCGGGTGCGCCCTCGACGGTGAAGCCGCCGAGCAGGGGCCGGGCAGCGCGGTCGCGGGCAGCCCGCCCGCCGATCCGCCCTCCCTGTGGCTGCCAGCCCAGCAGCACCCAGCCCACAGCGGCCTGCATCGGCGCACGGCCCCGGATCTTTGGCCGGCGCACCGCCCAGATCGCCAGCACCCACGCGACGAGAGGGACCGGCCCCATCCATGACCACCAGCCGATGGTCTTCACCAAGAGGAAGCCGCCGCCGATGGCGAGGGCGATCTGCGCGGGGGTGTAAGGGCCGAGAGGGATCCGCCAGTCGGCGACCTTGCCCAGTACCCAGGGATGACGGCGGGCCGCGGTGTAGAAGCGGCCCACCCGTACGGCGGTCGCGGTCACAGCCGGCCCCTAACACCAGGCGATCGGTCAGTGGAAGCGGGCCGCTCCGACTGGACGACGCCCGGGACGGCAGGTGCGCTCTTGGACGGGTTCTTCACCTCGTCCTCGAACATGTGCGAGAGGCTGTCGCGGGAGTTGTACAACCCGAGCGCAATGATCATCAGCAGCAGGGCGCCGATCCCGGCCTTGATGCTGAACTTCGTGACCATGACCACGACGACCAGGCAGACAAGACCGGCCTGCAGCCCTTTGGTCGCCCACTCCCTGAACATGTTGATCCACGAGTCGCCGAGGTCATGGAGCTGCCCGGCGAGCATGAAGCTGTGCACCGTGTTCACCGGCCACCCCCGGCCAGGGCGTTCCCGGACTGAAGCGCGGCCACTTCCCACCGGCCGGAACGGGCCTTGAGCGTGAGCTCGTACGCCAGAGGCCACCGGCCGCCGGCGTCTTGGGCCTCCACCTGGACGAGGACGCGCGCCGCCGCACCGTCGGCCGGCACCTCCTGCCCGGCCGCAGACCCTTCCACGGCGGACACCCCCACGACGGACACCGCCGTATACGGGGCGGGCGAGACGGCGGTCAGCCGCACGCCGGGAGCGAGATAGCGGCCGACCTCCCCGGCACCCGTCAGGTACGCGGCGAGGAACTCCCCGACGGCGGAGGAAAGGTCACCCTCCGAGACGGTGACGCCGTACGGTGACTTGGACACCGAGACGCGCGCCGGACCGGCCACCACACCAGGCTCCCCGGTCACCGTGAACGAGCCGCCCAAGGCACCGACGGCCATCGGCACAGCGTAGTAGCGCACCGTGCCGTCGGCCCACTGCGCAGCCACCGTCACCGACCACGCACCGCCCTCGCGCTGTGCGCTGCGCACCGCCGTCACGGACACGGGCCTCGACTGCGCACCCGCTGCCAGGTCAGGCAGGTCGACACCCGGCGCCATCGACTGGACAAGGCGCGCCTGCGCACTCGCCGCGTCGCCGGCGCTGCTGCGCAGCCACGCGCTGAGGAACAGCTGCGCATAGCCGCCCGGATCGGCGGCGGCCGCGATGCGCACGGCGGTCGGCCTGGACGGGGTAGCCGCCTCCACCGTGGTCGGGCCAGAGGCGACGGCGACGGTCAGGGCGACGGGACCGGCGGCGATGACTGTCCAGAGCGCCAGGCGCGAGAGGCGGACACGGCGCCGCATCGCCTCCAGCCGGATGCTGCCCGCGGTCGGAGCAGCAGCCTCTTTCCGTGAGGCCTGCTTGCCAGAGGACATGGTCAAACTCCTAGGTCAGAACGTGTGATTGCTGACCTTGAGAAGACCCGTCGCCCCCGACCTGACCACCGACCATGAGACCCCGACCACGGTCACAATGGGGATACGAAGCCCTGGTCGGGTCTGTGGTCGGCCCGACCACAGACCCGACCACGATGCCGAGGAGCGTAGGCGGTGCTCTGCTCGTTGCTCTGCGACAGCATCCTGCCGACGGGATGGACCGAAACCTGCCCCTTGCACTCAAGTACGCACAAGGACACCACCTTGTGCACTGGGGCACCCTTCGCGACCGCACCACCGGATTCGCGCAGGAAGATATCGGGCTCACGGGCCGAACTGCGGATTCGGCGCACGCGATTTGGCTGCGCACGCGCTCACTTGGCTGCGCAACGGGCATGCGCACCCTACTGAGTAGGCGTGTCCGGCCTGACCACAACCCCGACCACGGCGGCTAGGCGGTTGCGTTGCTGGATTGTGATCAATGGTCGGGGATCGTGGCCGCCGACCTGGTTGGGGCCGGTCGGTGAGCTGACCGGATGGAACGTACGTCTCTCGTCGCACCCGTGCCCACCGGTCGTACCGCCCCGGCGGGCGCGGTGCGCTCCCGCGGCCGCCACATCCCCGGGGGCGGCGCGGTGAGTGGTTATGGATCCGGTGTCCGCCGCGGGGTGATGGCGGCCGATCAGTTCACCCAGATCGCGAACGGGCTGTTCCGCGACAGCCGGATCTCGTACCGGGCCAAGGGGATCTTCGGCTGCATCAGCACCCACCGCAACGGATGGCGGGTGACCGTCACCGGCCTCGTCGCGCTGGGTCCCGACGGTCGCGACGCGGTACGCAAGGGGCTGAAAGAATTGGAGAAGTTCGGCTACCTGGTCCGTGATCGCGTGCGCCGCCCCGACGGCACCCTGGGAGAGATCGTCTACAGCATCACCGACCGGCCCGCCGCTCCGGACGATCCATCGACCGGCCCGGCACCGGCCGTCCGGAAACCCGTCGGCGACACCGGCTGCCGAGCGGGGATCCGTCGCGGCGTGATGGCCGACGACCACTTCACCCAGATCGCGAACGCGCTGTTCCGCGACAGCCGGCTCTCCTTCAAGGCGAAGGGCCTGTTCGGCTACCTCAGCACGCACCGGGACGGCTGGCAGATCACCCTCGCCAACCTGGCCCGGCACGGCTGCGAACGCGTCGACGCCATCACCACCGGCCTGACACAACTCCAGCAGCACGGATTCCTCCTGCGCGAGCGAGACCGCAGCCCCGACGGCACGCTCGGCCAGGCCCTGTACTTCATCACCGACCTGCCCGCCCAGCGAAACACCAGCTCATCGCCAGAGTCGGGCTATCCAGGATTGGCTGAGCCAGTGTTGGCCCATCCCGTCACTAAGAACACCATCGTCAAGAAGACCAACAAGCAGAAGACCAACCCCCTCCGTCCGTGCGACCGCAGCAAGCCCGCACACACACATGGACGGACGGTCCCCTCGCACGCGACAACGACTCCCAAGCCACCGCCTCGGGCAGACGCGATGCACCCGGGCATCCGACTCCTGCTCCAGATCGGAGCGAGCCACCCCGAACTGCTGCTGACCGGCCGGGCGCTGACCGACCAGGGCCGCGTGGCGACCGTGATGATGGAAACCGGCTGGAGCACCGAACAACTGCACCACATCATCACCGGCCGCCCCCTGCCGACTCCAGTACGCACCTCGGTCGGTGCGATCATCGCCGCCCGACTTCGCACCGCCCAGACCTACCCTCCGCCTGCCCCCACCACCGCCCGCCGCGAAACCGCCTCGCCGGACGCACCGTTCACAGTGGCGGTGCCGGAGCGGTCGTCGACGGCGGCCGCAGCCCGCTCCGTTCCCCAGGCCCTCACCTACCGGGCCCTCGTCGAGTGCGCCGACTGCGGCCTGCCCTCCACAGCACCCGGTGAGAACCTCTGCCCGGCCTGCCTCGGCTGGCCGACGTGCCGCACCTGCCCCGGCCCCACACGCAAGCGCGCCCACCCCGAGGGCGACGGCCGCTGCTCGACCTGCGCCTCCGCCTGAACCGCCAACCTGAAGGAACAGCCCATGACTGCCACCTGCCGCACTCCGGCGCCGACCGCGGACACATAGCATCGGTGCCCCTTCACCGCCGTCCCCGGGCCGGTGGGAGGCAGACGCACACGCCTACTGCACAGTGGCCGTGGCAGCGACCGCCGGTGCCTATGGACTGCGAGACGCGCTTACGCTGCCGCCGTTGACGAGCTCAGCGACTGCATCCAATCGGCTTAGCTTGACTCTGTCGGGGATCTTGGAGCCGTCGAGGTCAAGTGCTCAGGCTTCGCCAGGACTTCAGGCGATGAGCCTCCCGTCGGTCGAGGTACCTTTGGAAGGAAGTCGGCTGACGAGGCGTGGGTGCTTCCACGGCTGGTGGCAGTCCGCTGAGGCGCTCGATGTTGACGGCGATGGCTGTCAGGACCTGCTGGACGTGAGCTTTTCCTGTCCTCGGTAGCGGCAGCGCCGCATGCCGTGCACGTGGGCAAACTCGTTGACCGTGCCCTCGACTCCGGAGCGGACCGCGTAGCGGGCCTTCCACCGAGTACGAGACCATCATGACCCCAGCCGCAGCCCTGGCTGCACAAACCCCACTGTCACCCGATCCTGCAGCAGTCCCGGCCCTGGACCGCATTGGGCATCAGTCGGAGTGCTGCCGTGGGTGCTAGAAGTGGTCGGGTAGCCAGGGTTCGAACTGTGTCGTGCTGTGGACGAGGATCGCGAGCGCCTTCTCCGATACGGCGTGGACTCCTGCCATGCGTGCCGAGGTGGTGGACCGGTAGCCGCCGGCGTACCAGATCGCGAGCTGGCGCCGCGTGAAGGTCACCTGCCCCCGGACGCGGGTAAGGACGATCTCGGCCGCTCCGGCCTTGATCTGGAGCATCCACCGGCCCCGGTCGCCGTCCTCGCTTTCGATCTCGATCGGTACGGCGGTGGTGAGGTCGGCAGGCCAGCCGCGGAGCCGGATGGCCTCGGGGATGTCGAGGATGCGGAGCATCCAGGGGTGCCAGGCTTCGGCGGTGATGCGGTGGTGGCGGAGTCCGTGAAGGAGGGTCGGGTAAGGGGGGAGGGCGCCGCGCCGGAAAGTGATGGTGCGGGCGCGGGTGTTGTGGCGGGCGAGGAAGGCGAGCATGGCGGCGGCGGGCTGGCCTGCGGCCCAGAAGTCGTGGACGGTCAGGCTCGTGCCGTGGCGCTCATGCCGTTTGGTGGTGAGACTGAGCAGGTCGGCGGTGGGGTGACCGGGTCGGGCGAAGCGGTAGGTGGTGAGGTTGTCCTTGTCCTGCTTCCACCGGGTCCACCAGGTGGGCCGATGGACGGGGCCGTTCCACTGGCGGGCGAGGTCGCGTTGGAGGACTTCGGCTTCGTCGGTCAGTCCGTGCTCGACCTCGAAGTCCTCAGCGGCGAAGCAGCGCTGGAGGTCGTCGGTGGCCACCGCCCAGGCGAGAACGTGGGTGGGGGCTTCCCAGCCGAGGCGGCGGGCATAGCCGGTGGACGACGTGCTGATCGTGGAGATCACCGCTCCACGCTCGGGCAGGGGGCGCAGTCGTGCGGCCGTCATGTCGGTGGCCAGGTGCTCGCCGCGTTCCTCGGGGGCCACGCAGCCGTCGCCGAGGCAGGCGCTGGGGACGGGAGCGCCGCCGAAGAACTGGTCGACGAGGAGGCCGAGGCCGCCGGCGACGACCCGGCCCCCGCGGACGGCGACCTGGAGGTCGGCGTGTTCGCGCAGGTGGGTGATGTCGCCGATCGGGTGGCCGTAGGCGCGGGTGGCGAGCTGGTCGTACTGCTCCCACCGACCGTCGTTGGCTGGGTCGAAGGTCAGCTGGTTCATCGTCCGCCTTCAGTAGTGGGTGGCGTCGCGGGCGGCATCGGCGTCCAGAGGCACGAGGAAGGCGCGGGTGAAGGTCAGGACGCCGGTGCCCGCCTGGTTGTGGGCGGTGGTGTGGCAGGTGATGACCCCGGTGTCGGGACGGCCCTCGCAGGCCCGGCGGGTGAGAATCCTCGTTTCGGCGTACAGGGTGTCGCCGATGTGGACCGGGGCGATGAAGCGCACCCGGTCGATGGCGAGGTTGGCGGTGGTCAGGCCGCTGATGCTGCGGACGGTCATGCCGGCCACGAGGTTGAGGGTGACGCCGGAGCAGACCAGGATGCGGCCCCACGGGGTCTGGCCGCTGTAGTGGGCGTCGGTGTGGAGGGGGGCGACGTTGCCGCTCAGGGCGGCGCCGAGGAGGTTGTCGAGTTCGGTGACGGTCCGGCCGGGCCGGTGCTTGATGACCAGGCCGGGGGCGAGTTCGGGGTAGGAGAGGCCGACGCTCTCGCGGAACCGGTCCTCGCCGATCTGGCGGTATCCGTGGGGCAGGATGGTGCTCATGATGTGCGGTCCGCTTCGGCGACGAGCGCGCGGGCGGCGTTGAAGAAGGGGGTGCCGCGCATCTGCCCGTCCACGGTGGTCACCGTTCCGCCGCTGGCGTCGGCGGCTGCGACGATGGCGCGGGCCTGGGCGATCTCTTCGGTGGTGGGTGTGAAGACGTCGGCCGCCGCGAACACCCCGCGATGCCGTTCGAGACGATCCGCAAGTACCTCGGCTACCTCCACCCGGTCCTGACGGACTGGGCCACCCGCGTCACCAGCCTGCGCGAGATCACCAAGAATGATGTCCAAGACGCCCTCGAACAACGACCCGGCTCTACGGGGCGGGACCTTCTCAGCGCTCTTCGCAGTCTCTTCCAGGCTCTCAAGCAGGAGCGGGTGATCTTCCGCGACCCCACCCGCAGCGTCTCGCTGTCCACTTCCGAACGCCTGCCCGTGCCCATCCCCACCGACCGCCTCCGCGGCCTGATTGGCCGGGCCGATACTCCGATGGCGAAGTTCGTCGTCGCGCTCGTCGCCATCCACGCGCTCGGCCGGCGTGAGACCCGCTTCCTCCTCCTGACCGATCTCGACCTCGCTCGCGGTCGTCTGACGGTCCGGCGGGACCTACGGCACACCGTCTACCTCGACGAAGTCACCCACATCCTCGCGAGCGACTGGCTCCGCGACCGCCACCAGCGGTGGCCCCTGACGGCCAACCCCTACCTGCTGGTCAGCCAGCAAACCGTGGCCGACGACCGTCTGCCGCCCGTCTCCACCATGGTCATGAACGACATCTTCCGGCCACTCGGCCTCACCCTGTCCAAGCTCCGCCAGGACCGCATCCTCGACGAGGCCCGCCAGACCGCCGACCCCGTCCACCTCATGGGCGTCTTCGGTCTCGCCGCCGAGACCGCGATGAAGTACATCGACACCGCCCATCCCGAACGCCGGTCCACCCTCTGGCGATGACCATCACGGCCCCTGAAAATCGCTTCCGCCTTGTCCGCCAAGGAGGGTCATCCGTTGCTGCTCGGCGGCGCCACGGTGATGCTGATCTCCCTGCCGGCGAGTGCTCGGGCAAGAGCGGCCCGAGACGCAGCCACCTGTGAATCCTCGCCGTCATACGACTCAGGAAATGCGAAGTCGACCGTGACCTGGGGCATATCACTTGTCCAGTCCACTCGCACCTCTGGGGGAGCAACGGCCGATCCGAGGGCACCACGCCCCCAACTCCAGCCCGCTCGCAGAGCCCCCGCGACGATCTGCTCAACAGCCTCTCGGCGGAGCTCGCTTGTTGAGACGAGGGGTTGTCCGCTCTGCGTAAGTGCCAAGGACTCGTCCGTCGCCGTGGCTGCTCGCAAGGCTTCCGGCGAAACCGACCAGCCGACCTCCAAGCCGCCCGGCACCTTCAGGTTCAGATCTCTGGTGAGGAACGCCGTGCGCACCGTGTCCGGACTGAGGCTTCGGATGGCAAAGCCGATCAGGCCAAGGGCACAGAGCGCGACGAGCGGCCACGCGATGGACGAAGCAAACTGAAGCACAGACACTGCGGCATTCTGTCCAAGCCGTCCGTCATCCGCCAGAGGGTCCCCTGACGCCCTCTGGCGGATGAATGGACGGCTCTCCGCCAAAGCGCGAACACGCGCGGGACTTCCCGCTCAGCCACCGCATCCCCCGTGGGTTACCGGCCAGGCTCATCCAGGAATCCACGAACCCGCGCGCTTCCGGCCCCGGCGTGATGATCTACTGGCACGTCGAGCGGAAGTCGGTATGCATCTACTCCCAGCTCAAGTCCTGTTCGGCCTCCGAGGTCGCCTCGATGATCGAGGGTGTGCTGCGGCACTGCACCGACATGGAGATCGGTCGGCAGTACACCGACACCCATGGCGCGTCCATCGTCGGCTTCGCCTTCGCCCACATGCTCGACTTCAAGCTCATGCCGAGGCTGAAGAACATCGGCTCCGCGAAGCTGTACCGGCCGGCCGCAGGCGAGGACGAGAGGTGGCCTCACCTCGCGCCGGTGCTCTCGACCAAGACGATCAACTGGGACTTGATCCGCCAGCAGTACGACCAGATCGTGAAGTACACCACCGCGCTGCGCCTGGGCACCGCAGAGGCCGAGCAGGTCCTGCGCCGCTTCACCCGCGGCGGCCCGAAGCACCCCACGTACCAGGCGATCGAGGAGCTCGGGCGGGCGGTGCGGACGGCGTTCGTCTGCGACTACCTGGCCGACGCCGAGCTGCGGCAGGAGATCCACGAAGGGTTGCAGGTGGTGGAGAACTGGAACTCGGCGAACAAGGACCTCTTCTACGGCAAGGACGGCGACCTGGCCGGGGCGGACAAGGAGTCCCAGGAGGTGTCCATGCTCGCCCTACACCTGCTGCAGTCCGCCCTCGTGCACGTCAACACGTTGCTGATGCAGCAGCTCCTCGCCGAGGAGAAGTGGGCCGACATGCTCACCGACGCCGACCGGTGGGCCCTGTCACCGCTGTTCTGGACGCACGTGAACCCCTACGGCCGGTTCGAGCTGGACATGAACAGCCGTCTCGACCTGGATCCGGCCGCCCGCGCGGCGGCAGTGCCCGGCCCGCGTCTCTCGCACAGTGCACGCGTCGGGCAACCTCTGCCTTGACGCCGGGCAACCGGTGTCGTGCGCGAACGCACGACCAGGCCGTCCCGGAAGGGAACGGTGACGGCGTGAGCCGGTCCCCGAGAACTCGTGGGAGCGGGCCACGCCGTCGTTGTGTGCGGATCAGACAGGGACTGCGACGGTCTCCGGCTCGGTCTCGGCGGTACCGCGCGCAGCGAGGTAGCGCTCGGCGTCCAGGGCGGCTGCCGCGCCGGTTCCGGCGGCGGTGATGGCCTGGCGGTAAGTGTGGTCGACGACGTCGCCGGCGGCGAACACGCCGGGCAGGCTGGTGCGCGTCGTCGGGGACGCGACGGTGACGTAGCCATCGGTGTCCAGGGCGAGCTGGCCCTTGAAGAGCTCGGTGCGCGGGTCGTGCCCGATGGCGATGAACAGCCCCGTGACGTCCAGGTCGCGGGTGGCGCAGGTGAGGACGTCGCGCAGGACGACGCCAGCGAGCATGCCGTTCGTCTCCTTGATCTCGGCGATCTCGCTGTCGAAGGCGAAGGAGATCTTGTTGTCGGAGAAGGCCCGGTCCTGCATGACCTTGGAGGCGCGCAGGGTGGAGCGGCGGTGGACGACGGTGACCGAGCGGGCGAAGCGGGTGAGGCAGGTGGCTTCCTCCATGGCGGTGTCGCCGCCGCCGACCACGATGATGTCGCGGTCACGGAAGAAGAACCCGTCGCAGGTCGCACACCAGGACACGCCCCGGCCGGACAGTTCGTCCTCCTTCGGCAGGCCGAGCTTGCGGTAACCGGAGCCGGTGGCGATGATCACCGTCTTCGCGCGGTGGACGGTGCCGGCGGAGTCGGTGAGCAGCTTGATGTCGCCGGTGAGGTCCACCTCGACGATGTCGTCGTCGATCATCTCGGCGCCGAACTTTTCGGCCTGGGCCCGCATGTTCTCCATGAGGACGGGGCCGTCGACGCCGTCGGGGAAGCCGGGGAAGTTCTCGACCTCGGTGGTGGTCGTGAGCGAGCCGCCGACGAAGATGGAGCTGCCGAACAGCAGGGGCTTGAGCTGGGCGCGGGCGCTGTAGAGCGCGGCGGTGTATCCGGCAGGGCCGGAGCCGATGATGACGACCTCGCGTATCTCGCTCACGCCGTCGCCTCCGGCTTCGCCGGGGCGATCTCGGCGATCAGGCCCTCCACCAGGGTCTTGATCTCGTCGCGGATCGGGCGGACGGCCTCGACGCCCTGGCCGGCCGGGTCGTCCAGCTTCCAGTCCAGGTAGCGCTTGCCGGGGAAGACGGGGCAGGTGTCGCCGCAACCCATGGTGATGCACACGTCCGACTCCTTCACCGCGTCGATGGTGAGGATCTTCGGCGTCTCCTTGGAGATGTCGATGCCGACCTCGGCCATCGCTTCGACGGCGGCCGGGTTGATCTGGTCGCCGGGGTTGGAGCCGGCGGAGCGGACCTCGACGCGGTCGCCGGCCAGGTGGGTCAGCCACGCGGCGGCCATCTGGGAGCGGCCGGCGTTGTGGACACAGACGAACAGGACGGACGGCTTGTCGGCCATGGTGATCGTTCTCTCTCGTCGCATGGCGGAACCCAGCCACCAATGACTTCAGCCCCCGCTGGTATCAGCGAGCGTTGATGTGAGAGTATCAGTGCATGCTGACTTCAGTCGATCCTGATGTGATCCGGGTGCTGGGCGATCCGCTCCGCCTTCAGATCGTGACCCTGCTGGCGCGCGAGACGCTCTGCACGACGCACCTGGTCGAGGAGACCGGAGCCAAGCAGACCAACCTCTCCAACCACATGAAGGTGCTGCGCGAGGCCGGGATCGTGGAGACCGAGCCGTGTGGCCGCTTCACCTACTACAAGCTCAAGCCCGAGGTCCTGGCCGGCCTGTCCGAGCAGTTCGCCGAGCTGGCCGCCTCCGCCCGCACCGCCGCCGACAACAAGAGGGCCTGCCCGTGACCTCCACCGAGCCCACCACCGCCCCCGCTCCGACTGGCGGTGGGGACGACTCGATCGTCAAGAAGCTCTCCACGCTAGACCGCTACCTCGCGGTGTGGATCCTGCTGGCCATGGCCATCGGTCTGGGCCTGGGCCGCCTGATTCCGGGGATGAACGACGCGCTCGCGAAGATCGAGATCGGCGGGATCTCCCTGCCGATCGCGCTCGGCCTGCTCGTGATGATGTACCCGGTGCTGGCGAAGGTCCGCTATGACCGGCTCGACCGGGTGACCGGCGACAAGAAGCTGATGGTCTCCTCGCTGGTCATCAACTGGATCGTGGGACCGGCGGTGATGTTCGCCCTGGCGTGGATCTTCCTGCCGGACCTGCCGGAGTACCGCACCGGCCTGATCATCGTCGGCCTGGCCCGCTGCATCGCCATGGTCATCATCTGGAACGACCTCGCCTGCGGCGACCGCGAGGCTGCCGCCGTCTTGGTCGCCCTGAACTCGGTGTTCCAGGTTCTCGCGTTCGGCCTGCTGGGCTGGTTCTACCTCGACCTGCTGCCGCGCTGGATGAACCTCGGCGACGGCCAGGGCCTGGACGTGTCCGTCTGGCACATCGCGCTGAACGTCGTCATCTTCCTCGGCATCCCGCTGCTGGCCGGCTTCCTGACCCGCCGCATCGGTGAGCAGAAGCTGGGCCGCGCCGACTACGAGGCGAAGTTCCTGCCGAAGATCGGCCCGTGGGCGCTATACGGACTGCTGTTCACGATCGTCATCCTCTTCGCCCTCCAGGGCAAGACCATCACCTCCCAGCCGCTGGATGTCGCCCGGATCGCGCTGCCGCTGCTGGTGTACTTCGCGGTGATGTTCTTCGGCACCTTCCTGCTCGGCAAGGGCCTGGGACTCGCTTACGACCGCACCACGACCCTGGCGTTCACCGCGGCGGGCAACAACTTCGAGCTGGCCATCGCGGTCGCCATCGCCACCTTCGGCGTCACCTCCGGCCAGGCCCTGTCCGGCGTCGTCGGCCCGCTCATCGAAGTGCCGGTGCTGATCGGCCTGGTCTACGTCGCGCTCGCCTGGCGGAAGAAGTTTGCCACCGACGCGGTGACGACGGCCCCGTGACGTGGCGCGCGGACGTGGTGGTGGTCGGCGGCGGCCAGGCAGGGCTCGCCGCCGGCTACCACTTGCGCCGCCAGGGTCTCGACTTCGTGATCCTGGACGCCGAGGCGGCGCCGGGCGGGGCATGGCGGCACATGTGGGACTCGCTGCACCTGTTCTCCCCCGCGCCGTACTCCTCGCTGCCCGGCCGACTCATGCCCGCCCAGCCGGGTGAGACGTACCCGGAGGCCGGGCACGTGGTGGACTACCTCACCGACTACGAGAAGCGCTACGACCTGCCCGTCCAGCACGGCACCCGCGTGGACGCCGTACGCCGCGACGCAGACCGCCTCCTGGTCGAAGCGGACTCCGGCACGTGGCGGGCGAAGGCGGTCATCAGCGCGACCGGCAGCTGGTCGAGGCCGTTCCTGCCCGCCGTCCCCGGCCGATCGGTCTTCACCGGCCGGCAGCTGCACACGGTGAACTACCGCTGTCCGGCCGACTTCGCCGACCAGCGCGTCGTCGTGGTCGGCGGCGGGAACTCCGGCGCGCAGATCGCCGCCGACCTCGCCCTGGACGGCCGGGCCGGGGTGACGTGGATGACCCAGCGCCCACCGCGGTTCCTCCCCGACGACATTGACGGCCGGGCCCTGTTCGATGTTGCCACCGCCCGCCGCCGCGCCCTGGACGCAGGCCGCACGGACACCGGCGGGGTCGCCTCACTCGGCGACATCGTGGCCGTGCCACCGGTCCGCGCCGCCCGCGACGCCGGACGCCTGACCGCGAAGCCGATGTTCGCGCAGCTGACGGCAACCGGTGTCCGGTGGGCCGACGGCAGCCAGAGCGACGCCGACGTGGTGATCTGGTGCACCGGCTTCCGCCCGGCCCTGGCCCATCTCGCCCCGCTGAACCTGCGCGGTGCGCGCGGCCACATCCCCACCGACGGCACGCGGGCTCTAGACGAGCCGCGGCTGCACCTGCTCGGGTACGGCGATTGGACCGGTCCGGCCTCCGCGACCCTCATCGGCGTCGGCCGCCCGGCCCGGGATGCGGTCGGCGAGATCGCCGGGCTCCTGTGAGCGCGGGCGCTGCTGCCGTGGTCCTGCCCGCACAGCACGAGTGCCGACGGCGCCCCCACCGACGTGGCAGCGTCAGTGATGGCGGGCGAGCTTGATGGCGGAGACGAGCAGGATCACGGCCAGCAGGGGGATGAGCACCAGGTCCGGGAAGACGCCGAGCAGCAGTCCGCCGAGGACGGCGCCGACGGTGGACCCCGCGGCCATGACCAGGGTGAAGCGGAGGTTGGCGCCCAGGACGGCGAAGCTGCCGTCGCGGCTGTAGCGGGCGAAGGCGACCAGCATGGTCGGCAGGGAGACCAGCAGGGAGAGGCTTCCGGCGGTCTTGATGTCCTGGCCGAACAGCAGCACGATCGTCGGGATCAGCAGCTCGCCTCCGGCGACACCCATGATCGCGGCGACCACGCCAATGCCGAACCCGGCGACGACGCCAGCGGGCACCTGGGCCCACAGCGGCAGGGAGAGAGTGCCCAGGGAGGTGACGTGGGTGGCCACCAAAGCGGCTGCCATGAGCACCACCAGCGCCGCCAGCACCTTGTAGAGGGTGGAGCTGCGCATGCGCACCGCCCAGCTCGCTCCGGCCCACGCGCCGATCAGACTGCCGGCCAGGAGGTTGACCGCGACGGGCCAGCGTGCGGCCAGCTCGGCGGCCGAGGCCGCTGCCAGTCGCGCGGGCAGTGCGACCAGGACGACGACCAGGCTCATCGCCTTGTTCAGGATGACCGCGGAGAGGGCGGCGAACCCGAAGAGGCTGATCAGCAGCGGCAGGCGGAACTCCGCCCCGCCCAGGCCGATCACCCCGCCCAGCACTCCGATGGCCCCTCCGGCAGCGAACACCGCAGGTATGGACTGGGTCGCGCGCAGCGGAACAAGGCTCTGGTCAGTGGTCATGCCGGGCATCTTCGCTGTCAGCCGCCCCCGCCCGCTACGGCACGACGTCTCCTTCGGGCGAAGGCACCGGGTGCCCGGTCCGGGTTCGTCCGGATCTCCGAGCAGCGGCATCCGCGCTGCCACCGCATGCGCATTGGGGCGGTCTGCGTTCAGCCGATCGCCGGGCTGCGCCGCTCGACGAGGACGACGTCGCGCCAGACGCCGTGGTGGCGCCCGATCCGCTCGCGCGTGCTGATGACACGGAAGCCGGCCCGTTGGTGGACGGCGAGGCTGGCGGTGTTCTTGGGGAAGATCCCGGACTGGATCGTCCAGATCCCGGCCCGTTCGGTGGAGTCCACCAGAGCCTTCAGCAGGGCGGAGGCGACGCCGCGGCCGCGGGCGGCGGGGTGGACGTAGACGGAGTGCTCGACCACGCCCGCGTACGCGCACCGGTCGGAGACCCGGCTCGCAGCGACCCAGCCCAGCACCGTCCCGTCGGCGTCGACCGCGGCGAAGCGGTGGCCGAGCAGCTTCGCCGCGTCGAACGCTTCCCAGGCCGGCGCGACGGTCTCGAAGGTGGCGTTCCCCTCATCGATCCCGGCGCGATAGATAGCGAGCACCTGCCTCGCATGCTCCGGTTCCAGCGGCACGATCACCGCGCTCGCCAATCCGCTCACCACGCTGTGCCCTTCCCCGTCCCGGTCAGGCTGCGGCCGGCATGGCCAACAGCTTGCCCATCGCGGCGAGCACGGACGGCTCGACCCGGTAGTAGACCCAGGTGCCACGCCGCTCGGAGGTGAGCAGCCCGGCCTCCTTGAGCTTCTTCAGGTGGTGGGAGACGGTGGGCTGGGAAACGCCGACATCGGAGATGTCGCACACGCACGCCTCGCCGCCCTCGTGGGAGGCCACGGCGGAGAATAGCCGCAGGCGCACCGGGTCGCCGAGCGCCTTGAACATCCGCGCGGCCCTCTCGGCCTCCTCGGCGGTCATCGGGCGCTCGGTCAGCGGCGGGGAGCACGGGGCCACACTCTGACCGTCGGCGGGTTCGAGCAGCGGCAGCACCTTCGCATTCGACATGCGTCTATGTTGACACATGTCGAACCAGTGTGGGGAGGTCCGTCACCGGCGTGCGAGGTGGGCGGCCAGGCGTCGGGCGATCCGTTCCGCGTCCCGTCCGACGCCGCGCAGCGAGTTCGACGACAGGCTGCGCTGCCACTCCAGCCCCACGAACGCCAGCCCCGGCACCCCGATGGCCAGGCCCTCGCGGTGCCGTGGGTTCCCGTCGGCGTCGAGAGCGCCGTCGAGGCCGGCAAGGTAGGGCAGGTCGGGGCGGTAGCCGGTGGCGAGAACGATCGCGTCGACCTCCTCCTGCTCTCCGCCCGGCCAGACGAGCTTGACCCCGTCCATGCCTGTGAACAGCCCCCGCCGGTCCGGCCGTCCGGCGGCCAGGGTGGCCCGGTAGCGGCCGTCGTCGAGGACCGGCTGCGCCGGTGGACGCGCAAGGAACCGGCCGAGGGGCGCGGTGTCCAGGCCGGTGCGGGCCGTCCAGAAGTGCAGGTCGCGGCCGAGGACGCGCTGGGCTGCGAACTTCACCGGGGCGCGGGTGGCGAGCGTGACGCGTGCGGTCTCGGCGAGTTCGGCGGCGATCTGCACGGCGGAGTTCCCGGCCCCGACCACGACGACCCGGCGGCCGGCGAAGGGGGCTGGGCTGCGGTAGTCGGCGGCGTGCAGCACCTGCCCGGTGAACTCCTGAAGGCCCGGCAGGGCGGGCCGGTGCGGGTGTCCGAACGTTCCGGAGGCCGCCACGACGGCCCGCGCAGACAGCCGGCCGCCGCCCTCCAGTTCCACTGCGAAGCCGTCGCCGGTGCGGCGGACCGCAGTGACGCGGCAGCCGGTGCGGATCTCGGCGTCCATGCGGCCGACGTAGGCGGTGAGGTAGGCGACGACCTCGTCGCGGTGCGGGTAGCGGTCGCGGTCGGCGCCGGGAAACGGCATCCCGGGCAGGGAGCTGTACCGGGCGGGCGAGAACAGTGTGAGGCTGTCGTAGTAGTGGGGCCACGACCCGGCCGCACGGTCGGACGCCTCCAGCACCACCGGCCGCAGCCCGCGTCGCAGCAGCGCGTGGGCCGCGGCGAGGCCGGACTGGCCGCCGCCGATCACGGCGACGTCGAGGTACTCCATCAGCAGATCCCCCTGGGTTCGACGAATGTCTATGTTGACGCTCATCAATACAGGTGTCATGCTGGGCCGCGCAAGCCATCGACAGATGTCGAAATACGCAAGGAGTCGCCGTGAACGCGCCCGCCACCACCGAGCTGCCCGTCGTCGTGATCGGGGCCGGACCCGCCGGTCTGGCCGCCGCCGCCCACCTCATCGACCAGGGCATCGAGCCCCTGGTCCTGGAAGCCGGGCCCACTGCCGGCGCCGCGGTGCGCGAGTGGAGCCATGTGCGCCTGTTCTCCACCTGGGGTGAGGTCGTCGACCCGGCCGCCGAGAAGCTCCTGGCCCCCACCGGCTGGACGAGGCCGGACCCGGCCGCCTACCCCTCCGGCGGCGACTGGGCCGAGTCCTACCTGCAGCCGCTCGCCGATGTCCTCGGCGACCGCGTCCGCACCGGCGCCACCGTCACCGGCGTCTCCCGGACCGGCCGGGACCGGATCGTGGACGCCGACCGCGACGCCCAGCCGTTCGTCGTGCACATCGCCCACGCCGACGGCCGTGAGGAGCGCCTCTTCACCCGCGCCGTCATCGACGCCTCCGGCACCTGGGCCACGCCGTCCCCGGCCGGCGGCAGCGGACTGCCCGCGCTCGGCGAGAAGGCCGCCGCGGACCGGATCACGTACCGCGTGCCGGACCTGAAGGACCCCGCCGTCCGAGCCCGGTACGCGGGCAAGCGCACCGCAGTGATCGGCTCCGGCGCCTCCGCGTTCACCGCCCTCGCCTACCTGGCCGACCTCGCCAAGTCCGACGACGGAGCGGGCACGAAGGGCGTGTGGATCCTGCGTCGGGGCATCTCGGGCTCCACCTTCGGCGGCGGTGAAGCCGACCAGCTCCCGGCGCGCGGCGCCCTGGGCCTGGCGGCGAAGGCCGCCGTCGACGAGGGCCACGCCGACGCGGTCACCGGCTTCCGCACCGAGGCGATCGAGCGGGCAGACGACGGCCGCCTGGTTCTGGTCGGCGAGGACGGCCGCCGCCTGGACCCGGTCGACGAGGTGATCGTGCTGACCGGCTTCCGCCCCGACCTGTCCTTCCTCGACGAGCTGCGCCTCGGGCTCGACGAGCGCCTCCAGGCCCCGGTCGAGCTCGCGCCGCTGATCGACCCCAACCAGCACTCCTGTGGCACCGTCTACCCGCACGGCCACCGCGAGCTCTCCCACCCCGAGCAGGGCGTGTACCTGGTGGGCATGAAGTCCTATGGCCGCGCCCCGACCTTCCTCGCCATGACCGGCTACGAGCAGGTCCGCTCCGTCGCCGCCGCCATCGCCGGCGACCTCGACGCGGCCGACCGTGTCGAACTGACCCTGCCCGAGACCGGAGTCTGTGGCGGCGCAGGCCTGTTCGACGCCCCCGACACCCAGGAGGGCGACGGCGGAGGCTGCTGCGCGCCCGCGCCGCAGCTCGTCCAGCTCGGCGCTCCCGCCACGGTCGGGGCGGCGGCCGAGGAAGCCCCGGCGGGCGGCTGCTGCGGCTCGTGACCGACCTCAGTACCCACGACGGGGCCGCGACCGGAACAGGGGACCGGTCGCGGCCCCGCGCCGCCCTGCCCGCCCTCTGCACCACACAGATCGTGAGCTGGGGCATCGTCTACTACGCGTTTCCCGTCCTCAATCCGCAGATCACCGCCGCCACGGGATGGCCGACTGGGACGACCACCGCGGCGTTCTCGCTCGGTCTGGTCGTCTCCGCCCTTGCCGGGATCCGCGTCGGCCGCATCCTCGACCGAAGAGGCCCGCGCACCGTCATGACCGTCGGCTCCGTGCTCGGCGTGATCAGCCTGCTGATCGTAGCCGCGGCCCCGAACATCCTGGTCTTCATCGCCGGTTGGGCGCTGGCCGGACTCGCGATGGCGGCTACCTTCTACCAGCCCGCCTTCGCCGCCCTCACCCGCTGGTGGGCCCCCGACCACGTCCGCTCCCTGACCATCGTCACCCTCGCCGGCGGACTCGCCTCCACCGTCTTCGCACCCCTGACCGCGGCCCTCGCCGACCACCTGTCCTGGCGCCACACCTACCTCGCGCTCGCCGCCATCCTCGCCGTCGTCACCATCCCCGCTCACGCCCTGGCACTGCGCGCACCCTGGCCCGATACCCCCACCAGCCCGGCCCACAAGGCCGAAGGCGCTGCTGGGGTCAGGCGCAGCCGGCCGTTCCTGCTGCTCGCCGCCGCCGTCACCCTGTCCGGCTTCGCGATGTACGCCGTCGTCGTCGCGCTCGTCCCGCTCCTGTTGGAACGCGGGTACACCACCAGCCAGGCCGCCTGGGCGCTCGGCATCGGCGGCGCCGGACAGACCCTCGGCCGCACCCTGTACGCCGCCCTCGCCCGCCGCACCACCCCAACGGCCCGCACAACGATCTTGATAGCGCTCGGCGGCCTGACCACCGCTGCCTTCGCCGCCGTTCCCGGCCCGTACGTCCTGCTCATCGCGGTGTCGGTCGTGGCTGGCATGGTCCGCGGCAATCTCACCCTGCTCCAGGCCACCGCCATCACCTACCGCTGCGGTGCAACCCACTACGGTCGCCTCTCCGGCCTCCTCGCAGCACCAGCGACCACCGCCGCAGCCCTCGCGCCGTTCGCCAGCGCCGCCCTGGCTGTGCCCTCGGCGGCTACGAGCCACTGTTCTTCCTTCTGGCCATCGTCTCCGTGGCCGCCGCCCTTGCCTCGCCATGGACAGGCACCGTCGCACGCCACTGAGGAACTCTCACAAACGGTCCTTTGCGCGAGCAAGATCACTTGCGGGCTGCCCGGCCGCCGCCGGATCCGGGTTTGCTCTCAGAACCTGTTCTCGCTCAAAAGCGGGATGGACCGCCTTCTGAGACTTGCATTGTGCGAAAATCTGGGCTCATGACGGGCCCTCAGCCACCCTCTCCGAACCACCGGTCGGACGCCGACGACGTCGAGCAGCACGCCTGTCCGAAGTGCGACACCCAGCCCGGCTCACCGTGCCGCTCGCGCGGCGGCGCGGTCGCCTCCGCCTACCACACCCGCCGCTTCACGATGGTGCCCCGGCTGAAGAAGGAGCTGCGGGTGCCGACCCCGGCCGACCGAGGCCCAGGCCGCCCGTGGCGGCCGGGCACCCCGCCGCCAGCGCCGATCAACCCGGACCTGCCGAGCGCGGACATCCGCATCGGCTACGCGCGGTGCTCGACCCTCGGGCGGGAACTCGACTCCCAGCTCGACGCGCTCGCGGGGCACGGCATCCCCCGCGACAAGATCTTCAGCGAGAAGATCAGCACCCGGGTGCGGGTCCGCCCGAAGTTCGAGGAGGCGCTGAGGACGGCCCGGGAGGTCAAGGCACACGCCCCGCACTGCCGGGTCATCTTCACCGTGTACGAGATGAAGCGGCTCGGGCGGGACGCCGCCGAGCTGACCGCGCTCGCCGATCACCTCACCGCGCACGGCCTGGTGCTGGAGATGCTGGCCGGGCCCCTGCCCGGAATCTACGACCCGACAGGTCCGGGGAAGCTGCTGTTCGCGTTCTTCGCCGCGATGGCGGAGACCGAGCGGGAGAACATCCGGGAATCGACGCTCGAAGGGCTCGACACCGCGGCCCGCAAAGGCAAGCACGGAGGTCGGCCGCCCGTCATCACCGAGGACATGCTCCACACCGTGCTGCGGCGCCGGGCGAACGGGGAGTCCGTCGAGCAGATCCAGCCCGACCTGATCATCCCCACCGGCAAGCGCAAGGGACAGAACCCCTCGGTGGCCAGCATCTACCGGGCGCTGGCCGAGCACGCCAAGCGCGAGGCGTACCCCGAAGCCGTCGAGCAAGCTCACGCCGACTTCGCCGCCCTCCAGGCCGGCGACGCCCCCCGGCCCAGTCCGGACGCCGTGGCGCTCAGCTCGTAACCATGATCGTTCTCACCGGGATTTCCTGTACTCCAACTGCTCACACCCGGACCCCAAGCGCGTGAGGTGCTTCCCGCGCCCGCGGGGATGGTCCCACGTACACGTGCCGATGGGCTCGCATGCCCCTGTGCTCCCCGCGCCCGCAGCCCCCTCTGACCTGCTGTCACCACTTCCCGCATCTCGTGGGAACCTCACTGGGGCGGGGGAGCCAGGCATGGGGAACAGCGGGCAGACCGAGACGGCCGTATTGGCGGCGATGCTCAGCGAGCACGCCGCCGTGAGCGTCCGGCTGGCACTGGTCGCGAGCGCACAGCAGTGGCGACTTTCATGGCTTGAGAGACAAGAAGACGGGTGTGGTGTCGCTTGTCGTCCGCGGACGACAAGCGACACGTAGCCACGTGAACTCAGTGCGGGCGCCGCCGTCCGGCGCTCGGTCGCCGCCTCGTCAAGACGTCTCTTCCGGACATTTCGTCAGGAGGATCCGCCCCGGGCTGGTGGACATGCTGGCTGAGCCGTGGCCGTCCCGCACCGCCCCCAACTGACTGGCGTCTCCCGGGGGCACCTCGTTTCTGACTTGCTGCCACCGACGCGCCCGGGCGATCGATCCGGCGGAAGATGGGTTACGCAGCCGCATCACAAGCGTCCGCGTGACGTATGGCCTCGAGCTTCGCCCTTCGGCATGCGATGCCGCACAGACCGGCACCACCCGGCGCAGACCGCGAACCCGAGAGCCACTGTCCGGAATGGTGGAGTCTGCTTCGTCTGAACTACGGCCCGCACCGCCCCTTGGATCATATCCCGGCCATTACTGCCATACATGGAGATGGAAACCCAGCCTGTCCTAAAACACGCAGCGCACCAAAAACTCATAGATGCAGAGCTGTTGAGCCACCTAGGGGCTGTTTGAGGTTCGGATCATGTGGTTGAGGTGAGGTGCTTCAACCACATGAGCGATCCTCGG
>NZ_BAABKC010000132.1:0-108058 GCF_039543625.1 Streptomyces similanensis
ACTTGCCTCCTGGGAAACGATCTCTGAGCCGCCGCATCGTGCCTGATAGGACCGGCTCGTGAACACCCCACGCACGGCTGTTCTCGACAGAGAGCAGCAATCGAAGGTCCCGGCCGATCATCTGATCGGCCGGGACCTTCGTCGTTTCCGGGATCGATGGGCGGAGACCGGGAGGACGCGCGCCACGGGGGCGACGCCTGGTGCCGCCGCCCCCACCGCGATCCCGCTACAGCGCCTTCGCGTAGCAGAGGCTCTCCGCGTGGAAGCGGTAGTAGCCGAACTTGGTGCAGGGCGCGTAGCCGCTGGAGGTGTACAGGGCGATGGCCTCGGGCTGCTTGGTGCCGGTCTCCAGGACCATGCGGGTGCGGCCGGCCTCGCGGGCGTCCTGCTCCAGGGCGGCCAGGATGCGGCGGGCCAGACCCCGGCCGCGCGCGGCGGCGACGACGAACATGCGCTTCAGCTCGGCGTCGCCGTCCTCGTTGCCCTCGTCGTTCTTGTCCTGGCTGCGCCAGCCGCCGGTGGCGACCGGGGCGCCGTCCTCGTCGTAGGCGATCAGGTACGCGCCGTTCGGCGGCCGGAAGTGGTCCGGGTCGAGGTGGGTGGCGTCGCCGCCGTCGCCGTAGCGGACGTGGTACTCGGCCTGGACCTCGTCGTTGAGCTTGACGGCGTCCGGGTGGTCGAACGGAACGGGGCGAATAAGCATGTTGAATACCGTATATCAATGCAGTGGGGGACGGGGGCCCGAGGCCGGTCCCTCGCGGGACCCGTTCCAGTGTGCCGGTAGGGTGCCCGGGTGCTGACTGTGACCTCCGCCAATGTGAACGGACTGCGCGCCGCCGCGAAGAAGGGCTTCGTGGAATGGCTCGCGCGGACCGACGCCGACGTGCTGTGCCTCCAGGAGGTGCGCGCCGAGCCGCAGCAGCTGCCCGAGCAGGTGCGCGCGCCCGAGGGCTGGCACGTGCTGCACGCGCCCGCCGCCGCCAAGGGCCGTGCGGGCGTCTCCCTCTACACCCGCCGCGAGCCCGACCGCGTCCGGGTCGGCTTCGGCTCGACGGAGTTCGACGGCAGCGGGCGGTACGTCGAGGCCGACCTGCCCGGTGTGACGGTCGCCTCCCTCTACCTCCCCTCCGGCGAGGTCGGCACCGAACGCCAGGACGAGAAGACCCGCTTCATGGGCGAGTTCCTCGCCTACCTGAAGGAACTGCGCGAGCGCGCCGCCGCCGACGGCCGCGAGGTCCTGGTCTGCGGCGACTGGAACATCGCCCACCAGCAGGCCGACCTGAAGAACTGGCGCGGCAACCTGAAGAACTCCGGCTTCCTGCCGGAGGAGCGCGAGTGGCTGACCCAGGTCCTCACCCCCGAGGCCGGCGGCTACGTCGACGTCGTCCGCGCCCTCCACCCGGGCACCGAGGGCCCGTACACCTGGTGGTCCTACCGGGGGCGGGCCTTCGACAACGACGCGGGATGGCGCATCGACCACCACGTGAGCACGCCGGGGCTGGCCGGCAAGGCCGTCAAGGGGTTCGTGGAGCGGGCGGCCACGCATGCCGAGCGGTGGTCGGACCACGCCCCGGTGACGGTCGTCTACGACCTCTGAGACCGGGCTCGCCCGCCCTCGCCCCCGTCCGAAGCCGGCCCGCCGCTACGGCCGCTCGCGCAGCCGGCGGTCCAGGGCCATGGAGAGTTCGGCGTCGACGACGCTCTTGGCCAGGGGGCGCAGGCGTTCCAGGTCGTTCTTCGTGGCGTGGCGGGTGATCAGGGCGGTGAAGAGGTCGGCCAGGGACTCGGCGTGTTCGCGGACGCGGTGGCCGGCGGCCAGGACCTCGGCCAGCGGGATGCCCTCGCGGACCAGGGCGGCCGAGACGTCCAGCAGGCGGCGGCTGATGTGGACGAGTTCGTCGCCGTCGGTGCCCAGGTAGCCGAGGTCCATCGCGGCGGCCAGGTTCTCCGCGGTGACCTCGCCGGCGAAGTGGTCGGCCAGTTCCTCGGGGGTGAGGCGGACCGGGGTCTCCTCGGTGGGGGCGCCGCTCACGCCCAGCAGGTCGCCCACGTCGCGGCCGTGGTCGAACGCCTCGGCCAGTTCGGCGATGCCGTTGAGGGTGTGGCCGCGCTCCAGCAGGGCCGAGATGGTGCGCAGCCGGGCCAGGTGGTGGTCGTCGTACCAGGCGATGCGGCCCTCGCGGCGCGGCGGCGGGATGAGCTTGCGCTCGCGGTAGAAGCGCAGGGTGCGCACGGTGATGCCGGCCAGTCGGGCCAGTTCTTCCATGCGGTACTCGCGTGGGCCGCCGGTACCCGTCGCGCCGTCTCGTCCAGCCTCTTCTGCCACACCGGCAGCCTATGTTGTACCGCCGGTAACTTTCCTTGGCGCACCCCTACCGATCGGTACGGACCTCCTCTACGCTCTCACCATTGCGCCAGTGTTCACTGGCAGAGTCGCTGGAATGCCGGTGCGGACCGCGCCGGACGCGTGGAGCTGTAGGCGAGTAGGCGAGTCATGGAGGGGCGCTCAATGGCCGAGCAGGAGCACGGGCACAGGAAGAGGCATGTGCGGGTGGCGGTGATCGGGTCCGGCTTCGGCGGCCTGGGCGCCGCCGTACGGCTGCGCCGCGAGGGCATCACCGACTTCGTCGTCCTGGAGCGGGCCGACAGCGTCGGCGGCACCTGGCGCGACAACAGCTACCCGGGGTGCGCCTGCGACGTGCCCTCGCACCTGTACTCGTTCTCCTTCGCGCCCCACCCCGACTGGCCGCGCACCTTCTCCGGCCAGCAGCACATCCGCGCCTACCTGGAGCACGTCGCCGACACCTTCCGGCTCCGCCCGCATCTGCGCCTCAACTCCGAGGTGAAGAAGATGACCTGGGACACGGAGCTGCTGCGCTGGGACATCGAGACCACCGGCGGCGATTACTCCGCCGACGTCGTCGTCTCCGCGACCGGACCGCTGTCCGACCCGAAGGTCCCCGACATCCCGGGCCTGGACACCTTCCCCGGCAAGGTCTTCCACTCCGCCCGCTGGGACCACGACTACGACCTCGCCGGCAAGCGCGTCGCCATGATCGGCACCGGCGCCTCCGCCATCCAGATCGTGCCCGCCATCCAGCCCGAGGTCGGCCGCCTCACCCTCTTCCAGCGCACCCCGGCCTGGGTGATGCCCCGGATCGACCGGCCCATCAGCGGCGTGGAGCGCGCGCTGCACCGCGCGCTGCCGCTGACCACCCAGCTGCGCCGCGGACTGCTGTGGGGCATCCGGGAGTTGCAGGTCCAGGCGTTCACCAAGCACCCCAACGAGCTGGGCTTCGTCGAGCAGCTGGCCAAGCGCAACATGGCCCGCGCCGTCAAGGACCCGGAGCTGCGCGCCAAGCTCACCCCCGACTACCGCATCGGCTGCAAGCGCATCCTGCTCTCCAGCACCTACTATCCGGCGCTCGCGCGGGACAACGTCGACGTGGTGGCCAGCGGGCTGAGCGAGGTCCGCGGCTCGACCGTCGTCGCCGCCGACGGCACCGAGACCGAGGTCGACGCGATCATCTTCGGCACCGGCTTCCGCGTCACCGACATGCCGATCTCCGAGCGGGTCGTCGGCGCGGACGGCCGTACGCTCGCGGAGACCTGGAAGACCGGCATGGCCGCGCTGCGCGGCGCGGCCGCCGCCGGATTCCCGAACTGGATGACGATCATCGGCCCCAACACCGGCCTCGGCAACTCCTCGATGATCCTCATGATCGAGTCCCAGCTGAACTACATGGCCGACTACCTGCGGCAGTTGGACGTCCTCGGCGGCCGGGTCGCCCTCGACGCCCGGCCGAGCGCCGTGAACGCCTGGAACCGCAAGGTCCAGGAGCGCATGGAGCGCACGGTGTGGAACACCGGCGGCTGCACCAGCTGGTACCTGGACGCCAGCGGCCGCAACACCACCATCTGGCCCGGCACGACGACCGAGTTCCGGCGCGCCACCCGCCGGGTGGACCTCGCGGAGTACGAGGTCGTGCGCGCCGCCGTCGCCAAGGACGCGGTGAAGAAGGCGACTTCCGCTGAAGCCGGCGGCGACGGCGACGGCGCGGGCAGCGCCGGTCCGCAGGTGGAGGTGGGCGCGTGAGCCGCCCGGCCGCCCCCGCCGCCGACCTCTACGCCCCGCCCGCCGCCGCCCGCGAACTCACCGTCGTCTCCGCCGACGGCGCCCGGCTGCACGTCGAGGTGCACGGCCCGGAGTGCGCCCCCGCCGTCGTCCTCGCCCACGGCTGGACCTGCTCCACCGCCTTCTGGGCCGCGCAGATCCGGGACCTGGCCGCCGACCACCGCGTCATCGCCTACGACCAGCGCGGCCACGGCCGCAGCCCGGCCGGCCGGACGTGCAGCACCGACGCGCTCGCCGACGACCTGGAGGCCGTGCTCGCCGCCACCCTCGCCCCCGGCGAGCAGGCGGTACTCGCGGGCCACTCCATGGGCGGCATGACGATCATGGCCGCGGCCGAGCGGCCCGGCTTCCAGGAGCACGCCGCCGCCGTCCTGCTGTGCAGCACCGGCGCCTCCCGGCTGGTCGCCGAGTCGACCGTCGTACCGATCCGGGCCGGCCGGCTGCGCACCGGTCTGACCCGGCGCGTCCTCGGCTCCCGGGCGCCGCTCGGGCCGGTCACACCGCTCGCCCTGCGCATCCTCAAGTACGGCACCATGGGCCCCGGCGCGGCCCCGCACGCGGTCCAGGCGTGCGCGCGGATCGTGCACGCCTGCCCGCGCCGAGTGCGCCACGCCTGGTCGCAGGTGCTCGACCTGCTCGATCTCGACCACGGCGTACGGCGGTTGCGGGTGCCGGCCGCGGTGGTCGTGGGCACCGCCGACCGGCTCACCCCGCCCGTGCACGCCCGCGCGCTGGCCGCCTCGCTGCCGCGGTGCGTCGGCCTGACCGAGCTGCCGGGCCTCGGCCACATGACGCCCATGGAGGCGCCCGGGGCGATCACCGCGAAGATCCGGGAGCTGGTCGCCGCGTACGCGAGCCCCCGCCGCACGGACCGCGACAACGAAACCGACAACGACGACGTACGGATCGGAGAGGGCGCATGAGCAGGGTCAGCCTGGAGGGGCAGGTCGCGGTCGTCACGGGCGCCGCACGGGGCGTCGGCGAACTGCTCGCGCGCAAGCTGTCGGCGCGAGGGGTGAAGGTGGCGCTGGTCGGGCTGGAGCCGGACGCCCTCAAGCAGCTCTCCGAGCGGCTGCACACCGAGAGCGCCCACTGGCACGCCGACGTCACCGACCACGAGACGATGGCCCGGGTCGCCGCGGAGGTCAAGGAGCGGTTCGGGCGGGTGGACATCGTGGTCGCCAACGCCGGTGTGGCCAGCGGCGGTCCGTTCGTCGACTCCGACCCGGAGGCCTGGCGGCGGGTGATCGAGGTCAACCTGATCGGTTCGGCGGTCACCGGCCGGGCGTTCCTGCCCGCGCTCGCCGAGAGCCGCGGCTATCTGCTCCAGATCGCCTCGCTCGCCGCGATCACCCCGGCGCCGATGATGTCGGCGTACTGCGCCTCCAAGTCGGGTGTGGAGGCGTACGCGCACAGCCTGCGCGCCGAAGTCGGTTACCAGGGCGTGCGGGTGGGCGTCGGCTACCTGTCATGGACCGACACGGACATGGTGCGCGGGGCCGACCAGGACGACGTGATGCGGGAGTTGCGGCAGCGGCTGCCGTGGCCGTCCAACAAGACCTATCCGCTGGGCCCGGCCGTGGACCGGATCGTGGACGGCATCGAGCGGCGCTCCAGCCATGTGTACGGGCAGTGGTGGCTGCGCGGGATGCAGAGCGTGCGCGGGTATCTGCCGGCCGTCATCGGGACCGTGGGGCAGCGGGAGATGCGGCGGTTCGCGGACCGGCTGAGCGGGATGCGGATCGGGCTGGTCGGGGCGGGGGGCGCGGCCGACGAGCAGGAGCGGAGCACGGCGGTCACGCACCGTCGTTGATCGACATGCGCAGGGTCACCGCCCGTGTGAATCTGGTCGAGCCCGGTCCCCTCACCGACTTGGGGACCGGCTCACCCACACAGGAGTGAAACAGCATGGGTATGAAGGACAAGATCCAGGGCCAGGCCGAGCAGCTGCGCGACAAGGGCCGTCAGGCCCAGCAGCAGGGCACGCAGCAGGGGCGCGAGAAGGCCGGCGAGGCGCGCTCGAAGGCCGGTCAGCGGGCGTCGCAGCAGGGCGAGCGCGGGCGTCAGGGCATCGACGACACGCACGACGAGCTGGACGAGCGCATCGGTGAGGACTTCGACCGCTGAGCGGTCGGCCTGACTTCCCGGCCTGGCCGGGACGGCGCGGGGCACCCAGGGTTCTGGGCGCCCCGCGTTCTCGTGCGCCGCCCCGCGTTCTCGTCGCCGTACCGCGTTCTCGTGCGCCGCGCTGGGCGGTACCGGCGGCGCGGGCAGTGCGGGCGGGTCACTCCGGCCGGGAGCCGGGGCGCGGGGGCAGGGGCGGGCGGGCGAGGTCGGGGGTGTCGGCGTAAGTGGGCGGGATGGCCGGAGGGTTGGCGGCCAGGAGGCTCAGGGCCAGCTCGATCGCCTCGTCCATCTCGCGGTGGTGACCCTCGGCCCAGTCCAGCGGGGTGCGCAGACTCTCCACGTCGGGGGCCACGCCGTGGTTCTCGACGGACCAGCCGTACGCGTCGAACCACGCCGCGTTCATCGGCACCGTGATCACCGTGCCGTCGCCGAGGCGGTGCCGGCCGGTCATGCCGACCACGCCGCCCCAGGTGCGCTGGCCGACCACCGGACCGAGCTTCAGCAGCTTGATCGCGGCCGTGATCATGTCGCCGTCCGACGAGGTCGCCTCGTCGGCGAGGGCGACGATCGGGCCGCGCGGCGCGTTCGAGGCGTACGACACCGGCTGCGCGTCGCGGGTCAGGTCCCAGCCGAGGATCGTGCGGGTCAGCTTCTCGATGACCAACTCGCTGATGTGGCCGCCCGCGTTGCCGCGCACGTCCACGATCAGCGCGGGCCGGGACATCTCCATGCGCACGTCCCGGTTGAACTGCGCCCAGCCCGAGCCGCCCAGGTCCGGGATGTGCAGGTAGCCGCACCGGCCGTCGCTCAACTCCCGGGTCACCGCACGGCGCTTGGACACCCAGTCCTGGTAGCGCAGCGGCCGGTCGTCGATCAGCGGGACGATCGCGACCCGGCGCGCGGGTCCCTCGCCCCCGGCCGTCGCGAACGTCAGCTCCACGGTCGTGCCGCCCGCTCCGGCCAGCAGCGGGAGCGGGCCCGTCACCGGGTCCACCGGGCGGCCGTCCACGTGGGTCAGCACCGCGCCGTCGCGGATGCCGGCGCCGGCCAGCGGGGAGCGGGCGCGGGAGTCGGAGGAGTCGCCGGGCAGGATCCGCCGGACCGCCCAGCCGGCGTCGCGGCGGACCAGGTCGGCGCCGAGCAGGCCCTGCCAGCGCTGGTAGTGCGGGGGGCCCTCGTTGCGGCGGGCGGCGGCGACGTAGGCGTGCGAGGTGCCCAGCTCGCCGAGGACCTCGCGCAGCAGGTCGGCGAACTCGTCGGGGGAGGCGACGCGGTCGACCAGCGGGCGGTACTGGTCGAGCACCCCGCTCCAGTCGATGCCGCACATCCCCGGGTCCCAGAAGTAGTCCCGGACGATCCGGCCCGCCTCCTCGTACGCCTGCCGCCACTCGGCGGGCGGGTCGACGGTGTGCAGGATGCGGCGGGTGTCGATCCAGGTCGTGGTGTCGCTGTCGCCCAGCTCGGTGGCGGGGACGGCGCGCAGGTCGCCCTCGTCCACGACCACCAGCCGGGTGCCGTCGCCGCTGACCGTGAACCAGTCGAGATGGCCGACGAGTTCGGCCTTCTTCGCCTTGCTGATCTGGAAGTACTCCAGCGTCGGGCGGCCGGTCATGTCGTTGGGGTTGGCGAACGTCTCGCCCAGCGCGCCGGAGATGGGCCAGCGCAGCCAGACCAGGCCGCCGCCGGCGACGGGGTGCAGCGCGGAGTACTTGGAGGCGGTGACCGGGAACGGCGTCACCCGGCTCTCCAGGCCCTCCACCTCCACGGTCACCGCGCCCGGCTCGCCGGTCTCCTCGTCCTCGACCGGGTCGAGACCGCCGGCCGCGGGGCGGCCCTCGGGGGTCAGGGCGAAGGGGGAGGGGGTCGCGGAGGAGAGCGGGACCAGGTAGGGCTTGCAGCCGAGCGGGAAGGACAGGTCGCCGGTGTGCACGTCGTACACCGGGTCGAAGCCGCGCCAGGAGAGGAAGGCGAGGTAGCGGCCGTCGCGGGTGAAGACGGGGTTCTCGTCCTCGAAGCGGCCGTCGGTGACGTCGATGACCGTGCGGTCCTTGATGCGGGCCATCCTGATCTGCCGCAGGGAGCGGCCGATGCCGGGGTGCGACCAGGTGACCCAGGCCCCGTCGGGCGAGAACGCGAGATCCCGCACGGGACCGTTCTCCGACCGCGTCAACTCGGTGACGAGCCCTCCGGGGGGTGCGGCGGGGGGGTCGGCTCCGCCGGGGGTTTGGGCTCCGCCCGGGGGCGCGGGGGGTTCGGCTCCGCCGGAGGTTTGGGCTTCGCCCGGGGGTGCAGGGGGTTCGGCTCCGCCGGGGGCTGGGGCTCCGCCGGGAGGTGTGGGGGGTTCGGCTCCGCCGAGGGGCGTGAGGGTGTCGGCTTCGCCGGGGGACCTGGCTTCGCCGAGGGGTGTGAGGGCGTCGGCTTCGCCAGGAGTCGCGGGGACGTCGGCTTCGCCGGGGACTGTGGAGGTGTCGGCTTCGCCAAGGGCTGGGGCTTCGCCGGGGGGCGCGGAGGCTTCAGGCCCGCCGGCCTCGCCCGCAGGCTCCGCCGCTCCGGCCCCGCCGGGGCTTTCGGCTTCGCCGCCGGCCGCGGGGGTCCCGGTTCCGCCGTCGGCTGCGAGGGTCCCGGCTTCGCCGCCGGTCTCGTCCGCGGGCTCCGCTGCTCCGGCCCCGCCGGGGCTTTCGGCTTCGCCGCCGGCCGTGAGGGTCCCGGCTTCGCCGTCGGCTGCGAGGGTCCCGGCTTCGCCGCCGGTCTCGTCCGCGGGCTCCGCTGCTCCGGCCCCGCCGGGGCTTTCGGCTTCGCCGTCGGCCGCGGGGGTCTCGGTTCCGCCGTCGGTTGCGAGGGTCCCGGCTTCGCCGTCAGGCGCCTCCGGGGTCCCGGGTTCGCCGTCGGAGGGCGTAGTGGCTGGAGTTCCGGCCCCGTCGTCGGGGTCCTCGGGAGGCTCCGTTCCGCCGTCGGGGGCGGGCTCCTCGGTGGCCGTCCGCAGGAGGTCGCTCTCCGCCTGCTCCGAGACGTCGACCAGCAGCAGGCGGCCGTCGTGGGCGGCGATGGCGAGGCGTTCGCCCTCGGGGTCGGAGACCATCTCCAGGACGCGGCCGAGTTCGCCGGTGGCGAGCCTGCGGGGCGGGCGGGAGCCGGTGGCGCGGGGCAGGCCGGCGATCTCGACGGCGTCCTCGCCGCCGGCGTCGGTGACGTAGGCGATCCGCCCGCTCTCCCCGAGCATCTCCGGCAGCCGCACCCGTACGCCCGGGGTGTCGCTGATGGTGCGCGCCGGACCGTCGCGGTGGGTCAGCCAGTACAGCGAGCCGCGCACGACGACCGCGCTGGCCCGGCCCGTCTCGTCGGCGGAGACGGCGTCCACGTTCTGCGCGGCCGGCACCGGATGGCGGCGGCGCCCCGCCCGCGGCCCGCTCAGCCGTACCTCCAGCCGCCGCGGCCGCGCGCTCGCGGACAGGTCGTCCACGAGCCACAGGTCGCCCGCGCACTGGTACACGACCCGGGCGCCGTCGCTCGCGGCGTGCCGGGCGTAGAAGGCGTCGTGGTCGGTGTGCCGGCGCAGGTCGGAGCCGTCGGGGGCGCACGAGTAGAGGTTGCCCACGCCCTCGTGGTCGGAGAGGAAGGCGATCCGGCCGCCGACGGCCATCGGGCAGGCCAGATGGCCGCCCAGGCCGGGCAGCAGCCGTTGCCCGTGCAGCCAGAGCCGGCCCGTCGCTCCGCCCCGGTAGCGCTTCCAGGAGGCGGGCTCGTGCGGCGGGGTGCCGGTCAGCAGCAGGGTCTTGCGCTCGCCGTCCAGGTCGGCGACCTGGAGGTCGGAGACCGGGCCCCAGGGCAGTTTGCGGCCGGGGGAGCCGTCGGTGGCCACCTTGTAGGCCCAGGTGAAGTACGAGAACGGCTCGCCCTGCGAGGTGACGGCGAGGATCTCGGTGCCGCCGATCTCGTCGGGCGGCGCCCAGCCGCACACACGGGTGTCGGAGCTGCCCCAGTACGTCAGCTGCCGGGCCGGTCCGCCGTCCACCGGCACGAGGTGGATCTCCGGCGCGAGGCTGCGCCAAGTGGTGTACGCGATGTGGCGGCCGTCGGGGGAGAAGCGGGGGTGGCCGGTCTTGGTGCGGTCCACGGTGAGCCGCCAGGCCCGGTCCCCTCCGTCCAGCGGGGCCAGCCACAGATCGTCCTCGGCCACGAAGCACAACAGGTCGCCGCTGAGGTGCGGCAGGCGCAGATAACTCACCAATCCATGCTTCGCCCGGCGCAGGAGCGCAGCAACTTATGCGGCAACTTATACCGACCGAACAGACGTGACCCAACACACGTACGAAACGGTTTCGTTTCGATTCCTGTGTGCGCTACATTCGTGACGTACGAGACAGCTCGTTCGGCGCGGCCGAAGCGGAGTGGGGAAGGGTGGGCGGGATGACCGAGGTGGCGACCACACGTCGGAGCCGGCTCACGCCCGAGCGCGAGGCCGAGCTGTACGCGGCCGTGCTCGACCTGCTGCGCGAGGTCGGCTACGACGCCCTCACCATGGACGCCGTCGCCGCCCGCACCCGCTCCAGCAAGGCCACGCTCTACCGCCAGTGGGGCGGCAAGGCCGAACTGGTGGTCAGAGCCGTCCGGCACGGCAAGCCGGGCACGTTCGACGGCACCGACACCGGATCGCTCCGCGGCGACCTGCACGCCCTGGTCGTCCACGAGGACGACTGCACCATGGAGCAGAACTCCGCGCTGATGCGGGGCCTGGCCATGGCGATGCACAGCAACCCCGACCTCCGGCAGGCCTTCCGGGAACAGCTCATCGAGCCCGAGACGGCCGCCTTCCACCGCCTGGTGCGGCGCGCCGTCGACCGGGGCGAGGTCCGGGCGGACTGTCCGGCCCTGGACTTCGTGGTGCACATGATGGCCGGCGGGTTCGTCGTCCGCGCGCTGATGGAGGACCAGCCGCCCACCCAGGACTTCCTCCGCTCGTACATCGACGCCGTGGTGCTCCCCGCCCTCGGCGCGCCGACCTCCTGATCCACCCCCCACCCCCCCCACGCCCCACCCCCTGACTCTCCCCAGCAAGCCCACTTTCTGACGTCACCGCTCACGTCGTCGGGCTGATGACCCCTGCCCAGTTCCACTCAACGACCTGACCGGGAGTACGCCCCAGTGGCCACGTTCCTGTACAAAATCGGCCGCCTCGCCTTCCGGCGACGGCACATCGTCGCCCTGATCTGGGTGGCGTTGCTGACGCTCGCGGGCGTCGGCGCGGCCTCCGCGCCCGCCGCGGGCAACACCTCCTTCTCCATCCCCGGCACCGAGGCGCAGAAGGCCTTCGACCTGCTGGAACAGCGCTTCCCGGGCGCCAGCGCCGACGGCGCGACCGCGCGCGTGGTGTTCAAGGCGCCCGCCGGCGAGAAGATGACCGACGCCGCCAACAAGGCGACCGTGCGCAAGACGGTCAAGGAACTGGGCCGTGACGCCCAGGTCGCCTCCGTCGCCGACCCCTACGCCGGTCACGCCGTCAGCAAGGACGGCCGGATCGCGTACGCCTCGGTGTCCTACAAGGTCTCCAGCATGGAGCTGGAGGACCCCTCCCGCACCGCCCTGAAGGATGCGGCCGAGGACGCGCACAAGGCCGGGCTCACCGTGGAGATCGGCGGCGACGCGCTCAGCGCCGCGCCCGAGACCGGCGCCACCGAGGTCATCGGCATCGCCATGGCGGCCGTCGTCCTCATCATCACCTTCGGCTCCCTGCTGGCCGCCGGACTGCCGCTGCTGACCGCGATCATCGGCGTCGGCATCGGCGTCTCCACGGTCACCGCCCTGGCCAGCGCCCTCGACCTCGGCACCACCACCTCCACGCTGGCCTCGATGATCGGCCTCGCGGTCGGCATCGACTACGCGCTGTTCATCGTCTCCCGCTACCGCGCCGAACTGGCCGAGGGCCGCTCCCGCGAGGAGGCCGCCGGCCGCGCCGTGGGCACCGCGGGCTCCGCCGTGGTCTTCGCCGGCCTCACCGTCGTCATCGCCCTGGTCGGCCTGTCCGTCGTCAACATCCCGATGCTGACGAAGATGGGCATCGCGGCCGCCGGCACGGTCGTCATCGCCGTCCTCATCGCCCTCACCATGATCCCGGCGCTGCTCGGCTACGCCGGCCGCAGGGTCAAGCCGGCCGGCGAGAAGAGCAAACTGCTCGGCGGCGGCCGCCCCGCCAAGAAGCCGGCCCGGCCCAACATGGGCACCCGCTGGGCGAGCTTCGTCGTGCGCCGGCCCGTCGCCGTGCTGCTGCTCGGCGTGGTCGGCCTGGGCGCCGCCGCCGTCCCGGCCGCCTCGCTGGAACTGGGCCTGCCCGACGACGGCTCGCAGCCCGTCTCCACCACCCAGCGCCGCGCCTACGACCTGCTCTCCGAGGGCTTCGGCCCCGGCTTCAACGGCCCGCTGATGGTCGTCGTCGACGCCAAGGACAGCGCCCGCCCGAAGGCCGCCTTCACCGAGGTGACCGACGAGATCAAGGGCCTCAAGGACGTCGTCACCGTCACCCCGGCGCAGCCCAACAAGGCCGGCGACACCGCGACGATCACCGTCGTCCCGAACTCCAAGCCGTCCTCCACCACCACCGAGGACCTCGTCCACGCCATCCGCGGCGCGGGCCCGGACATCAAGGCCAAGACCGACGCCGAGATCCTCGTCACCGGCTCCACGGCCATGAACATCGACGTCTCGCAGAAGCTGAACGACGCCCTGGTCCCGTACCTGGCGCTGGTGGTCGGCCTCGCCTTCCTGCTGCTGATCATCGTGTTCCGCTCGATCCTGGTCCCGCTGAAGGCGGCGCTCGGCTTCCTGCTCTCGGTGCTGGCCGCGCTCGGCGCCGTCGTCGCGGTCTTCCAGTGGGGCTGGCTGTCCGGCCTGATGGGCGTGGAGCAGACCGGCCCGGTGATGTCGATGATGCCGATCTTCATGGTGGGCGTCGTCTTCGGCCTCGCGATGGACTACGAGGTGTTCCTGGTGACCCGGATGCGCGAGGCGTACGTCCACGGCGAGAAGCCCACGCAGGCGATCGTGACCGGCTTCCGGCACGGCGCCCGCGTGGTGACGGCCGCCGCGGTCATCATGATCGCCGTCTTCTCCGGGTTCATCGGCTCCAGCGAGTCGATGATCAAGATGATCGGCTTCGGCCTGGCCATCGCGGTCTTCTTCGACGCGTTCATCGTCCGCATGGCCATCGTCCCGGCGGTCCTGGCCCTGCTCGGCCGCCGCGCCTGGTGGCTGCCGGCCTGGCTGGACCGCGCCCTGCCCAACGTGGACGTGGAGGGCGAGGGCCTGCGCGCCAAGGACGCCGACGAGGACCGCGAACTGGTCCACGCCTGACCCCTCGTCCCCACGCGCACTCCCGCCTCCGGCAGCCGAACGGCCGGCGCGGACCCCGACCGGGTCCGCGTCGGCCGTTCGGCCGTGCCGGGCGGCTGACGCTGCGCACCGGTGCGGAAGGGCGCACCCTGGAAGCAGGTGTTCCGGAGGTGATGGTCATGGCGATGGACACGACGAACACGGCCGTGGGCTGGCACGTGGAGCTGGAGTTCAAGGAGGACGATCAGCACACCAGAGCCGCGGCGATGGTCCGGTTGCCCGACGGCAGCGCGGTGCGCGCGCACGGCAGCGCCAGCCGGCACCGCATCGACTCCAACCAGCCGCGCATCGGCGAGGAGATCGCCGGCGCCCGCGCCCTGAACGAACTCGCCGAGCAACTGCTCACCAAGGCGCACGGCGAGATCGACCAGGCGTCGGGGCGCACCTCGCAGCCCATTCACATGTGAGTTCACATGTGAGCCGCGCGTCCGCGTGTGAGCCGCGTGTGAGTCACGCCCGTCCCGCGACCGTCACGCCGTCGCGGCGCGCACCGCGCGGACCAGCGCCTGCGCCCTCGGGTCCGCCGTGACACCGGTGCGGAAGCCGTTGGTGACGTAGCCGAAGGCGAGGTCCGCCTCCGGGTCGGCGAAGCCGAGCGCGCCGCCGCGCCCCGGGTGGCCGAAGGAGCCCGGCGCGAGCAGCGGTGACGCGCCGCCGTGCAGCATGTAGCCGAGGCCGAAGCGGGTGGGGACGACGAGGACGCGGTCCGCTCCCGCCGACGCCTCGGCGCGCGCCCGCTCCCGTGTCTCGGGCGTGAACAGCCGTATCCCGCCGTCGACTTCGCCGATCAGCGAGGCGTAGAAGCGGGCCAGGCCGTCGGCGGTGGCGATGCCGTTGGAGGCGGGCAGCACGGCGGCCCGGTAGGCCGGGTCGTTCTCGTCCGCGTGCGGGGTGATCGCGCCGAAGGCGCGGCTGGTGGGGGAGTCCGGGTCGGCGTAGGCCGCGGCGACCGCGCGCTTGGGCCGGGTCCGCAGGCCGCCGCTCTCCGCGGCCGGGGGCTGCACGCGGCCCACCCGGCCCACCCGGGCGCGGGCGCTCTCGGGCAGGCCGACCCACAGGTCCGCGCCGAGCGGCCCGGCGATCTCCGCCGCGATCCACTCGCCGATGCCGCGCCCGGTCACCCGCCGCACCAGGCCGTCCGTCAGCCAGCTGTAGGTCTGCGCGTGGTAGCCGTGGTCCGTGCCCGGCTCCCAGGCCGGCGCCTGCGCGGCCACCGCGCGTGCGGCGAGCGCCGGGTCGGCGGCCTGCGCCGGGGTGAGCGGCACGTCCAGCGCGGGCACGCCCGCCCGGTGCGCGAGCAGGTGCCACACCCGGGTCCGTTCCTTGCCGGCCGCCTTGTACTCGGGCCAGTACGCGCCCACCGGCGCGGCCAGGTCCAGTTGCCCGCGCTGGTGCAGCAGCAGGAGGACGGCGGCGGCGACGCCCTTGGTGGCCGAGCGCACGACCTGCGCGGTGCCCCGCTCCCAGCGCGCCGCGCCGCCGGAGCCGTCGGCGCCGCCGTCAGCGCCGTCTACGTCCCGTGTCCCCGCCCACAGGTCGACCACCCGGCGCCCGCCCCGGTAGACCGCGACCGCCGCGCCCCGCTCGCCGCGCGCGGCGAAGTTGTCCGCGAACGCTTCCCGGACCGGCTCGAAGCCCTCGGCCACCGTGCCGTTCACGTCCACGCCCACGTCCGTACTCCCGTCACTCGTCACCCGCAGCCGCCGCTCGCCTGCGACAGTGAGTGGAACACGGGCGCGCGGCCTGCGATTCCTCGGGGTGGAGCGGCGGGCGCGGGTTCAGGCCCGGGCCGTCACGGAGCGCGGGTCGAAGCCGAACGGCAGCTCCAGGCGGTGGGCGCGCATCAGGGCGTCGTCGGAGAGGAGTTCGCCGGTCGCTCCGTCCGCCGCGATCACGCCGTCGCTCAGGATCAGCGCGCGCGGGCACAGTTCGAGCGCGTACGGCAGGTCGTGCGTGACCATCAGCACGGTCACGTCCAACGAGCGCAGGATGTCGGCCAGTTCACGGCGGGAGGCGGGGTCGAGGTTGGACGAGGGCTCGTCCAGGACCAGGATCTCCGGCTCCATGGCGAGGACGGTCGCCACCGCCACCCGGCGGCGCTGGCCGAAGGAGAGGTGGTGCGGCGGACGGTCGGCGAAGTCGGCCATGCCCACCCGCTCCAGGGCGGTGCGCACCCGCGCGTCCAGCGCGGGCCCCTTCAGACCGGCCGCGGCCGGGCCGAACGCCACGTCCTCGCGCACGGTCGGCATGAACAGCTGGTCGTCGGGGTCCTGGAAGACGATGCCGACCTTCTGCCGGATCTCGGCCATGTGCCGCTTGCCGACCGGCAGTCCGGCCACCGTCACGGCGCCGGCGCCGCCGCCGAGGATGCCGTTGAGATGCAGGACGAGGGTGGTCTTGCCGGCGCCGTTCGGGCCGAGCAGCGCCACCCGCTCACCGCGGCCGACGGTGAAGTCCACGCCGAACAGGGCCTGGTGTCCGTCGGGGTAGGCGAAGGCGAGGCCGGAGACCTCCAGAGAAGCAGTCACAGGACCCATCCCAGCAGACAGACGAGGAGCGCGGCACAGGGGAGGGCCAGTGCGGAGGACCACTGGGCCCGGGAGGCGGTCACCTCGTCGATGACGGGCATCGAACCGGCGTAGCCGCGGCTGACCATGGCCAGGTGGACCCGCTCGCCGCGCTCGTAGGAGCGGATGAACAGCGCGCCCGCCGACTTGGCGAGCACCCCCCAGTGGCGCACCCCGCTCGCCTCGAAGCCGCGGGACTCGCGGGCGATCCGCATCCGCCGCATCTCGTCGGTGATGACGTCGCCGTAGCGGATCATGAAGGAGGCGATCTGCACCAGCAGCGGGGGCAGCTTCAGCCGTTGCAGGCCCAGCAGCAGTTCGCGCAGTTCGGTGGTGGCGGCCAGCAGGACGGAGGCGGCGACGCCCAGGGTGCCCTTGGCGAGCACGTTCCAGGCGCCCCACAGGCCGTTCACGCTCAGCGAGAGACCGAGGACGTGCACCCGCTCGCCCTCGGCGACGAACGGCATGAGCACCGCGAACGCGACGAACGGCACCTCGATCAGCAGCCGCTTCAGCAGGAAGCCGGCCGGCACCCGGGCCGCCGCGGCGACGGCGGCCAGCAGCACGGCGTACAGGGCGAACGCCCACATCGCCTCGCGCGGGGTGGACACCACGACCACCACGAAGGCGAAGGCGGCGGCCAGCTTGGTGTGCGCCGGCAGCCCGTGCACGGGCGAGTGCCCGTGCCGGTACAGCCGGTGGGCGTGCCCCGCGCCCATCTCAGGCGGCCTGCGAGACGGAGCCGCCGGAGGTCCCGGCGTCCGTACGGCGCCTGCGGACGATCCAGAAGACGGTGCTGCCGACGACGACGGTGACGCCGACGCCGATCACGCCCGCGAGGCCGCCGGACAGCCGGGCGTCGGAGACGTCCTTCACGCCGTAGTCGGCCAGCGGGGAGTCCGCGTTGGTGTGCGGCTTCTCCTTCTGGTCGATGCCCTTGTCGTGGGCGACCTTCTCCAGGCCGTCGGGGCTGGCGGAGGCGTAGAAGCTGACGAAGCCGGCCAGGATCAGGGAGGTGACCAGGCCGGTGATCCACAGCTTGCGGTGCGAGGAGCGGGCGGCGGCGGGGACGGGCGCCGGCGTCGGCTCGGCGGCGGGCGCGTCGACCAGTTCGCCGTTGACCCGCAGCTTCAGGCGCTGCTCCAGGCCGCGCGCGCCGTGCACCAGGTCGGGGCGTACGGCGATCACGGCGCCGACGGTGAGCGCGGTGATCGCGGCCTCGCCGACGCCGATCAGGACGTGCACGCCGATCATGGCGGTGGCGACCTTGCCCAGGGAGACGTCGGTGGTGCCGCCGATCGCGTAGATCAGGGTGAAGACGACCGCGGCGGCCGGGACCGAGAGCAGCGCGGCGGCGAACGAGGCGACGGTCACCGAGCCGCGGCGGCGCGGCAGCACCTTCACCAGGCCGCGGAAGACGGCGTACGCGACGACGGTCGTGGTGATCGCCATGTCGGTGATGTTGACGCCGAGCGCGGTCAGGCCGCCGTCGGCGAAGAGGATGCCCTGCATCAGCAGGACCACGGACACGCACAGGACCCCGGTGTAGGGGCCCACGAGTATCGCCGCGAGGGCGCCGCCGAGGAGGTGGCCGCTGGTGCCGGCCGCGACGGGGAAGTTGAGCATCTGCACCGCGAAGATGAACGCGGCGACCAGACCGGCCAGGGGCGCGGTCCGTTCGTCGAGCTCCCGGCGGGCGCCGCGCAGGCTCACGGCTAGGGCGCCGGCGGCTACCACACCGGCGGCGGCGGAGGTGGGGGCGTTGATGAATCCGTCAGGCACATGCACCGTTCGAGGATAGCGGGCAGTTGCGAACCAGTTGCAAGAGCGAGGTCGTCGTGGGTTGGGGTCGGTGTGGGTTCGGGACGGCGCCGGCGGGACGGTGCCGGTCCCGGATGGTTCGGGAAGCGCTCTCCGGGAAATGTGCGACATTGGAGGGAACGGGGATTCAAGAGGATGAGCATCTCTTGTGGGGGTCACCGAGCGTAAGGGGTCGTCCGATGTCGGTAGTCGAACAGTACGCACGAGCCCACATAGTCACCGACGACGATCCGCGCGACGATCCCGGCGCCGTACCGGTCGTCCTGCGCTACGACCCCGAGGAGCCGCGCTCCGTGCGGGTCAGGCTGCCCGACCGGCACGAGTGGACGTTCTCCCGCGCGCTGCTCGAACAGGGCCTGCGGGCCCCGACCGGCACCGGTGAGGTGCGGGTGTGGCCGTGCGGCCGGGTACAGGCGGTGGTCGAGTTCCACTCGGCGGGAGGCGTGTCGGTGGTCCAGTTCGAGACGCGGACGCTGACCAGGTTCCTGCGGCGCACCTATACGGCGGCGGCCGCGGAGGCGCCGGCGGTGGCGCACCGGTAGCGGCCGCGCGGTCCGGCCCCGGCGGAGACGTTCCGCACCTGTCCGCCGGCGGGGCCGTTCCGTACGTGTCCGTCAGCGGGGACGTTCAGCGCATGTCCGTCAGCGGGGCCGGTCAGCCCGTTTTCAGCAGGGACGCCACGATCGGGCCCGCCGTGTCGCCGCCGTGGCCGCCGGCCTGGACGACGCCGGCCGCGGCGAGGTCGCCGCGGTAGGCGGTGAACCAGCCGTTGGGTTTCTTCTGCCCGTCCACCTCGGCGGAGCCGGTCTTCGCGCCGTAGTCCGGGCCGAGCCCGGCCATCGCCTCGGCGGCCGTGCCGGACTCGGCGGTGTACCGCATCAGCTCGCGCAGCTGGGCGAGGGTGTCCGCGGACAGGGTGCGCGAGGCGGTGGCGAGCTTGCGGTGGTCCACGGACGGGGAGACCAGGTACGGCTGGTGGAAGGTCCCGGTCTTCACGGTCGCGGCCACCGAGGCCATGTTCAGCGGGTTCATCCGCACCCCGCCCTGGCCGATGAGCGAGGCCGCCATCTGGGCCGCCGACTGCACCGGCACCGCGCCGTCGAAGGACGGCACCCCGATCGCCCAGTCGTCCCTCGACAGGCCGAACACCTGCTGGGCCTGGCGGGTCAGGTCGTCGTTCTTCAGCTTGCCCGCCTGGCTGATGAAGGCGGTGTTGCACGAGCGGGCGAAGCTCGCCTTGAAGGTGCCGTCCTTGATCTCGAAGTCGTCGTCGTTGTGGAACTTCCAGCCGCCGAAGGTGAACGTCTTCGGGCACGGGTGCGTTTTGTCCACCGAAGCGAGTTTCTTGTCGATCAGGAGCGACGAGGTGATGATCTTCATGGTGGAGCCGGGCGCGAGGGAGCCCTGGAGGGCGGTGTCGAAGCCGTGGCCGGCGTTGGCCACCGCGAGGATCTCACCGGTGGACGGCCGCAGGACGACCACCGCGGACCGGTCCCGCTTGGCCACCTGCCGCTCGGCCGCCGCCTGGAGGGTGGGGCTCAGCGTCGTGCGGACCGTGCCCGGGGTGCCCTTGCTCAGTTCGGCGAGCGTCTTGTCGGACAGCTTGTCCTTCTTCGCCGCCGCGCCGCGCACGATGCGCAGCTCGACGCCCGCCCTGCCGCCGGCGATCCTGCCGTACTTGTCGCGCAGTCCGTCCAGCACCGTGCCGAGCGACGGGTAGGCGGCGGCGGTCAGCTCGTGGCCGTCCCGGTCCAGGGCCTTGACCGGCGGGGTGCCGGAGGCGCCGGTGACGAGCCGGTCGCCGTCCCTGAGGTCGGGGTGGACGACGGCGGGGCGCCAGTCGACGACCGGCGCGCCGTCGGCGGTACGGCGTACGACGTTCAGCGCGCTGTCGTAACGCAGCGGCGCGGTCACGCCCTTGTACGCCACCGTCGCCTTCACGGAGAACGGCACCTTGCCGCCGCTGGGCGTGCCCTCGGTCAGGGTGACGCCGGTGAGGTGCGCGTCCTTGGCGTACGCGGTGAGCAGGGCGGTGGCCGCCGCCGAGTCGCTGGTCGCCGCCGCGGCCTGGGCGGTGCGGCCCTGCTGCCAGGCCGTCAGGAACCGTCCGGCGGTGGTCTGCACCTCCAGGGCGGTGAGCGGGCCGGTCTTCACCTTCTTCACGGCGCCCGCCGACGTGGTGCGGCCCTCGGCCTCGGCGCCGCCGCCGTACAGCGCGTAGGCGCCGATGCCGGCGCCGCCGACGATCACGGCGGCCAGTGCGCCGATCACGGCCGGACGCTTCTTCCGTCGCTCGGTGACGCGCCTTCTCTTGCCCACTGCCGTCCGTCCTCCGCGATCCGGGGCCCCGCCGCCCGTGCTGCCGTCGTCCTCGTGCGCGCTTGTGCCTCACGGACCCAACGACGGCGACCAGCCTAGGGTCCCGTCACGCCAGGTTGACGCCGTGGGGCCGACCGTAGCCAACCTGCGACAATCGCTCCGCCGCCGCATCCGGACGGACCCGACCGGCCCAACGGCCGGCCACGGCGCCTCAGCCGGCCGCGGCGCCTCAACTGGCCGCAGGGCCTCAGCCGGCCGCGCGCAGGACCGCTGCCACGATCGGGCCGGCCGCGTCGCCGCCGTGGCCGCCCTCCTGGGTCATCGCGGCGGCCGCGGCGTCGTCGCGGTAGCCGGTGAACCAGCTGTTTGACTTGGCCTGCCCGTCCACCTCGGCGGAGCCGGTCTTGGCGCCGATGCTGCCGCTCAGCCCGGACATCGCGACGGCGCCGGTGCCGGTGGTGGCGGTGCGGTTCATCATCTGCCGCAACTGGGCGGACGTGGCGGCCGGCAGGCCCTGGGCGGTGGCGATCTCGCGGTCGTCCAGGCCCGGCGCGACGAGGATCGGCTGCCGGAACCGGCCGGTGAGCGCGGTGGCGGTCACCGAGGCCATGTTCAGCGGGCTCATCTGCACCTGGCCCTGGCCGATCAGGTTGGCCGCCCGGTCCGGGCCGCTGACCGCGGGCACCGAGCCGTCGTAGGAGGGGATGCCGGTCTTCCAGTCGTCCCGGCCGAGCCCGAAGCGGTCCTGGGCCTCCCGGGTGAGGGAGTCGGTCTTGAGCTTGGGGGTGAACTTGATGAAGGCGGTGTTGCAGGAGCGGGCGAAGCTCTCGGAGAGGGTGGCGTGCTCGTTCGCCTTCATGCCCGTGAGGTTGTGGAAGGTCTGCCCCTCCCACAGCACGTCGTCCAGGCAGGGCGCGGGGCCGCTCGCCGTGGTGAGGCCGTTGTCGATGAGGGCGGCGGCGGTGATGATCTTCATGGTGGAGCCGGGGGCGAGCTGTCCGAGGAACGCCGCGTTGAAGGCGTCCTGGCGGTGGTTGGCGACCGCGAGCACCTCGCCGGAGGACGCCTGCACGGCGACCACCGAGGACTCGGCGTACTTCTGCACCGCCTGCTCGGCCGCCGCCTGGACGCGTGCGCTGAGCGTGGTGCGCAGCTTGCCCGCCTTGCCCTTGGCGAGGGTGAGGAGCGGGGTCTCGGCGGCGTCGGCGTTCTCGTGGTGGATGCTCAGCTCGATCGCCGGGGTGCCGCCCGCCTTGTCGCCGTACTTGGCCCGCAGCTCGTCCAGGATCGGCCCGAGCGAGGGGTAGTCGTCCTTCGTGAGCACGGTGCCGTGGCGGTCGACGGCCTGGATCGGCGGGGCGGCGGACGCGCCGGTGACGAGCGTGTCGCCGGTCCGCAGGTCGGGATGGACGACCGAGGGCTGCCAGTCGACGAGCGGCCGGTGGCTGTTGGTGCCGCGCACGACGGTCAGCCGGCTGCGGTAGGCGAGCGGCTTGGACTCGCCGTCGAAGGAGACGGTGGCCGTGACCGAGAAGGGCACGGTGGCCCCGGCGGCGGCGCCCGGCGTGATCTTCACGTGGCCGATGTGCGCGTCGTGCCCGTAGGACGACAGCAGCGACCGGGCGGCGTCGGGGAAGTTGGTGTACGAGGCGGCGGTCGTCGCGTCGCCCTTGGCCCAGGCCGCGAAGAACTTCGCCGAGGCGTCCTTCACCTCGGCCGCGTTCGGCGGCCCGGTCCGCACCGGCGCGGGGGTGTCGGCGACCGCCGTCCCGTGCAGCGCGGACAGCAGGTTGTACCCGCCGTACGCCGCCCCGCCCACGAACACGACGAACACCCCGCCGACTATCGCGGCCTTGGCCCCCTTGCGCATCAGCGCGCTCCCTCCCCGTTCCGCCCCGGAAGCCCTCACCCGCGCGATTATTGAACGCGTTCAAAGACTGTCTGCGCCTTGCACTGTATGCGCAGCGGCGGCCCGGGGTCACCGAGGCCCGGGGAACTTGTCCGAACAGCAATCAGCGGGCTGACCCGGATGGGCCCATTCGGCCACGTATGTGAACGGTGCGGGCGGCCGCGCCGCCGACCTCCCGCCCGCCTACACCCACGTATCCAGCCACATCCGCGCCCGCCAGTCCTGGATCGGGATCGCGGTGCCGGTGTACAGGGGCCAGAAGTAGATGAAGTTCCAGGTGATGAGGAGGACCAGGACGCCCGCGCCCGTCGCGCCCGCCACCCGGCGGGTGTCCGAGGCGCCGGGCGGGCCGAGGATCGCGCCGACCAGCATCGTAACCGCCAGGCACAGGAACGGGACGAACACGACGGCGTAGAAGAAGAAGATCGTCCGCTCCTGGTACAGGAACCAGGGCAGGTAGCCGGCCGCGACGCCGCAGGCGATGGCGCCCGCGCGCCAGTCGCGGCGGAAGAACCAGCGCCACAGCACGTAGACCAGCGCGGCGCACGCCGCCCACCACAGCATCGGCGTGCCCAGCGCGAGGACCTCGCGGGCGCACTTCTCGCCGGCGTCGGCCGGGCAGCCGTCGGCGCCGGGCGCGGGCGACTCGTAGAAGTACGACACCGGGCGGCCGTCGACGAGCCAGCTCCACGGGTTGGACTGGTAGGTGTGCGGCGAGGACAGGCCGACGTGGAACTTGTAGACCTCGTGCTCGTAGTGCCACAGGCTGCGCAGCCAGTCCGGCAGGAAGGAGAAGGCGCCGCCCTTGCCGTCGGTCGCCGCCCAGTTGCGGAAGTAGCCGCCCGTGCCGTCGGTGGGGGAGAGGATCCAGCCGATCCAGGAGCAGAGGTAGGTGACGATCGCGACCGGCACCGTCGCCAGGAAGGCCCAGCCCAGGTCGTGCCGGAGCACCGCGACGTACGGGCGCCGGGCGCCGGCCACCCGGCGCGCGCCCACGTCCCACAGCACCGCCATCACGCAGAACGCGGCCAGGACGTAGAGACCGTTCCACTTGGTGCCGATCGCCAGGCCCAGCATCAGGCCCGCCGTCCAGCGCCAGGGCCGCAGTCCCAGCCGGGCGCTCTCCGCGATCCGCGCGTCCGGCCGCACCCGGCCGTCGGCGTCCACCGGCAGCGCGGCGGCCAGTCTCGCCCGCGCCTTGTCGCGGTCGATCAGCAGACAGCCGAAGGCGGCCAGCACGAAGAACATCAGCACGCCGTCGAGCAGCGAGGTGCGGCTCATCACGAAGTGCAGCCCGTCCACCGCCATCAGCGTGCCCGCCAGGCAGCCCAGGAAGGTGGAGCGGAACAGGCGGCGGCCGATCCGGCACAGCATCAGCACCGAGAGCGTGCCGAGCAGGGCCGTCATGAAGCGCCAGCCGAACGGGTTGAACCCGAACATCAGCTCGCCCAGGCCGATCACGTACTTGCCGACCGGCGGGTGCACGACGTACGCCGCGTCCGACGGGATCGCGAGGTGGCCGTGGCTGCTGAGGATCAGGTCGTTGGCGTTCTTGTCCCAGTTGACCTCGTAGCCGTGGTGGACGATCGCCCACGCGTCCTTGGCGTAGTACGTCTCGTCGAATATCACCGCGTGCGGGCTGCCCAGGTGCCAGAAGCGCAGCACGCCCGCCAGCAGCGTGACCAGCAGCGGACCGGTCCAGCCCGACCAGCGCACGAGGAAGTGGACGAACCCGGCCGGGAGGCCGAGGGCCGTCCACAGCCGGGGGCCCGGCTCGGCGTACGGGGGCGCCAGCCGGTCGCGTACGTCGCCTGCGGGCCCGGCCGGGGCCGCCTCGTGGCCGAAGCGGCGCAGCCGCTGCCGCCACGTCGGCTGCCGGTCGTACGGGGCCAGGTCCTGCCGGGGGTCCGTGGAGGACGCGGTACTGGTCACCGCGCCATCGTAGGGAACGGCGCTGTGTGAGTCCCGTGCATGGGCGGTACGGGTGGGGTGCGTCCGTGTCCGGGGCGGCCTCTCGGCGGCCCCGCGGCAGCCTCTCGGCGGCCTCGCGGCGGGCTCCGGGAGGGGGCGGGGCGGTGCTGGGGGCGGGCGCCCGGCGCGGGCTTGAGAGGATGGGGAGGTGACTGGAACCCTTGTCTTGGCTGGCACTCCCATCGGCGACGTCCAGGACGCGCCGCCCCGGCTCGCCGCGGAACTGGCCGACGCCGACGTGGTCGCCGCCGAGGACACCCGGCGGCTGCGCCGGCTGACGCAGGCGCTGGGCGTGACGCCCAGGGGGCGGATCGTGTCCTACTTCGAGGGCAACGAGGCCGCCCGGACGCCGGAGCTGGTCGAGGAACTGCTCGGCGGGGCGCGGGTGCTGCTGGTGACCGACGCGGGCATGCCGTCCGTCTCCGACCCCGGCTACCGGCTCGTGGCCGCGGCCGTCGAGAAGGACCTGCGGGTGACCGCCGTGCCCGGGCCGTCCGCGGTGCTGACCGCGCTGGCGCTGTCCGGGCTGCCGGTCGACCGGTTCTGCTTCGAGGGGTTCCTGCCGCGCAAGGCGGGCGAGCGGCTGTCCCGGCTGCGCGAGGTCGCCGCCGAGCGGCGCACCCTCGTCTACTTCGAGGCCCCGCACCGGCTCGACGACACGCTCGCGGCGATGGCCGAGGTGTTCGGCGCCGAGCGGCGCGCCGCGGTGTGCCGGGAGCTGACCAAGACCTACGAGGAGGTACGGCGCGGCGGGCTCGGCGAGCTGGCCGCGTGGGCCGCCGAGGGCGTGCGCGGCGAGATCACGGTGGTGGTCGAGGGGGCGCCGGAGAAGGGCGCCGAGGAGATCGGCCCCGAGGAGCTGGTGCGCCGGGTGCGGGTGCGCGAGGAGGCGGGCGAGCGGCGCAAGGAGGCCATCGCGGCGGTCGCGGCGGAGGCCGGCCTGCCCAAGCGCGAGGTCTTCGACGCGGTGGTGGCGGCCAAGCACGCCGGCTGAGGGCCGCGTACGCCGGTTGACGGCGGGGCAGCTGGTGGGACCTTGCTCACACCCCCGCTGAGCAGGGCGTATCTCTCATGAGCGCGCGCCCCATGGGGGAGCAAAGCGGCGTTTCGTGAACGCAAAGCGATACCTGCCGTTCGGGGGCCCCTTGGGCAAGCGCCGCCCAAATCGGCTCCAACACTCGACAGGGCCGCTGCGTCCGCGCCGCCGGAGGCGTCCACTGGAGGACAGGGACGCACCGGTCCCTTCGTCCAGCGGACACGAGGAGCTGGCATGAGCGAGATAGCAGGGCAGACCGGCCACCGCGGTACTGCCACGGCCGTCGTCAACGAGTCGTACTCCTTCGCCTGCATGCGCTGCGGGCACGGGTGGGAGCAGTCGTACGAGATAGAGCACCACACGGACGCCGACGGGCACGACTTCGTGCTCTACGTCGCCGACGGCCACGTCGTGCCCTCGCCGCTGAGCCGGCCCAGCTGCCAGAACTGCGACGGCCACGTCGTGCGGATCATGACGGCCGGACGGGTCTCGTCCGCGCAGAGCCATCTGCACGACCGGCGGCAGCGCCCGGCGGGGCCGGTGACGGCGCCCGCGTCCGAGTCCGCGCCCGGGGAGGAGGCGGCGGACCGCAGGCCGGAGGGCGACCACCACTGGCACCTGTCCGACCTGCTGCACCCGTTCCACCACCGCAAGGCGGACTGAGGAGCGGGGCCCACCGCCCCCACCCGCACCGCTTCGGCGCGGGTGGGGGCGTGCTCCTTCCGTAGGATCGGAGCATGCCTGCACCCGCCGACAAGAACGCGGCGCCCCCGCTCCCGGAAACGCTCCGGATACCGGTCGCCGACTCCCACACCCACCTCGACATGCAGTCCGGCACGGTCGAGGAGGGCCTGGCCAAGGCCGCGTCGGTGGGGGTGACCACGGTCGTCCAGGTCGGCTGCGACCTCGCGGGCTCGCGCTGGGCCGCCGAGACCGCCGCGACGTACGAGAACGTCCACGCGGCGGTCGCCCTGCACCCGAACGAGGCGCCCCGCATCGTCCACGGGGACCCCGACGGCTGGTCACGCCAGGGCGCCCGGCAGGCCGGCGGCGACGCGGCGCTGGACGAGGCGCTGGCCGAGATCGACCGGCTGGCCGCGCTGCCCCAGGTCAGGGGCGTCGGCGAGACCGGCCTCGACCACTTCCGCACCGGCCCCGAGGGCAAGGCCGCCCAGGAGCGCTCCTTCCGCGCCCACATCGAGATGGCCAAGCGGCACGGCAAGGCCCTCGTCATCCACGACCGCGACGCCCACGCCGACGTGCTGCGCGTGCTGAAGGAGGAGGGCGCGCCCGAGCGGACGGTGTTCCACTGCTACTCGGGCGACGCGGAGATGGCCGAGGTGTGCGCCCGCGCGGGCTACTTCATGTCCTTCGCCGGCAACGTCACCTTCAAGAACGCCCAGAATCTGCGCGACGCCCTCGCCGTCGCCCCGCTGGAGCTGGTCCTGGTGGAGACCGACGCGCCCTTCCTCACTCCGGCGCCCTACCGCGGACGGCCCAACGCGCCGTACCTCGTCCCGGTCACGGTGCGGGCGATGGCGGCGGTGCGGGGCATCGGGGAGGACGCGCTGGCCTCGGCGCTCGCCGCGAACACCGCACGCGCCTTCGACTACTGAGCGTGCGGTGACGTACGCAGGGTAGTCGGGTCGCTTTGGAGAGTGACGGACGCTCCGCTAGGTTCTGGGGGCCCGATCCGGGCCCTCGCGACCTCGGCCCCTGGAGCGTGTCGGTGTGAGCACAACGCCCTACGAGTCGTACGAGTCGTCCGAACGGCACGCGCCGACCGAGCCGTACGAATGGACCGAGCCGCCGGGGCAGGGCGCGCCGTACGACGACACCTACCGGCCCGCCTACGCACTCGCCCCGGCGGCGCTGCCCCGGCAGGCGCGGTCCGGCGGCGCCGGGCGCGGGCTGCGGCGGCGCGGGGCGCGGCCGCCGTACCCGGGCCGCCCGGAGACAGGGGTGCGCCGGCTGCTGCCGCAGGCGCTGGTGGTGGCGTTCCTGGCCGGCGGCACCACGGCGTTCGTCGCCCAGGACAAGGCGATCGAGCTGACCGTCGACGGCCGGCCGCGCACCCTGCACACCTTCGCCGACGACGTCTCCGAGTTGCTGGCCGAGGAGGGCGTGCCGCTGGGGGCGCACGACACGGTGGCGCCCGCCCCCGGCGCCCCGCTGCGCAGCGGCGACGCGATCGCGGTCCGGCACGGGCGGCCGGTACGGCTCACCCTCGACGGGCGCCGGCGCCAGGCGTGGACCACGGCGCGCACGGTGGAGGGCGCGCTCCGGCAGTGGGGGGTGCGGACGGAGGGCGCGTATCTGTCCCTGGCGCGCTCCCAGCCGATCGGCCGCGCGGGCCTCGCCCTCGACGTGCGCACCGAACGCACGGTCACCGTCATGGCGGACGGCCGGGCGCGCACCGTGCGCACCAACGCGGCCACCGTCGCGGAGGCGGTGGCGGAGGCCGGGGTCACGCTGAGCGGGCAGGACGCCACCTCGGTCCCGCCGGACGGCTTCCCGCGCGACGGGCAGACCGTCACGGTGCTGCGGATCACCGGGGCGCGGGAGGTGCGCGAGGAACCGGTGCCCTTCGGCGTCCGGCGCGTCGCCGATCCGACGCTGTTCTCGGGCACGGAGGTCGTGGAGCGGCCCGGCGAGCCCGGGGTGCGCCGGGTGACGTACACGCTGCGCACCGTCAACGGCGTGCGGGAGCGGCCCCGGCGCGTCGCCTCGGAGGTGGTGCGCGCCCCGCGCACCCAGCTCGTCAGGGTCGGCACCCGGGCCCACCCGGCGACGGTGCGCGACGCCGACCGGCTGGACTGGGCGGGCCTGGCGCGCTGCGAGTCGGGCGGCCGGGCGGACGCGGTGGACCCGTCGGGCACGTACGGCGGCCTCTACCAGCTCGACGAGGTCACCTGGCACGGCCTCGGCGGCCGGGGCCGCCCGCAGGACGCGCCGGCGGCGGAGCAGACGGACCGCGCCAAGGAGCTCTACGTGCGCCGGGGCCCGAGCCCCTGGCCCCAGTGCGGCGCCCGCCTGCACGCGTGACCGCCCCGGCGGCCCGGCGCCGCGATGTACCGCGCACCGCGCACCGCGCACCGCGCACCGCGCACCGCGCCCGGCGGCCTCGGTCACCGGGCGTACCGCGCCCCCGTACCCTGGTGCGGTGAGCAGCCCCACCCCTGACGCCCTGCTGGGCCCCGCCGACATTCGTGAGCTGGCGGCGGCCCTCGGTGTGCGTCCCACCAAGCAGCGCGGCCAGAACTTCGTGATCGACGCGAACACCGTCCGCCGTATCGTCCGCACCGCCGGCGTCCGTCCCGAGGACGTGGTCGTGGAGGTCGGGCCGGGGCTCGGCTCCCTCACCCTGGCTTTGCTGGAGGCCGCCGAGCGGGTCGTGGCGGTGGAGATCGACGACGTGCTCGCCGGTGCGCTGCCCGCGACGGTCGCCGCCCGGATGCCCGAGCGCGCCGACCGGTTCGCGCTGGTCCACTCGGACGCGATGCACGTAGGCGAGCTGCCCGGACCGGCCCCCACCGCGCTGGTCGCGAACCTGCCGTACAACGTCGCCGTGCCCGTGCTGCTGCACATGCTCGAAACCTTCCCGAGCATCGAGCGCACCCTCGTGATGGTGCAGGCCGAGGTCGCCGACCGGCTCGCCGCCGCGCCCGGTTCGAAGGTGTACGGCGTGCCGTCCGTGAAGGCGAACTGGTACGCCGAGGTGAAGCGGGCCGGCGCGATCGGCCGGAACGTGTTCTGGCCCGCGCCGAACGTCGACAGTGGACTGGTCTCCCTGGTCCGGCGCACCGAGCCGATCCGGACCAGCGCCACCCGGCGCGAGGTCTTCGCCGTGGTCGACGCGGCCTTCGCGCAGCGCCGCAAGACCCTGCGGGCCGCGCTGGCCGGCTGGGCCGGTTCGGCGGCGGCGGCCGAGGCGGCGCTGGTCGCGGCCGGGGTGTCCCCGCAGGCGCGGGGCGAGGCCCTGACCGTCGAGGAGTTCGCCCGCATCGCCGAACACCGCGTCCGCGAGGACCGCGACCGTACCCCTGGCGAACGCGCCGCCGAGACCCGCGTCACCGAGCACGAGGAGCCCGGAAACCAGTGAGCGTCACCGTCCGCGTCCCCGCCAAGGTCAACGTCCAGCTCGCGGTCGGCGCCGCCCGGCCCGACGGCTTCCACGACCTGGCCAACGTCTTCCTCGCGGTCGGCCTGTACGACGAGGTCACCGTCACCGAGGCCGACGAGCTGCGGGTGACCTGCTCGGGCCCGGACGCCGCCCAGGTTCCCCTGGACCGCACCAACCTGGCCGCCCGCGCGGCCCTCGCGCTCGCCGAGCGGTACGGCCGCGACGCCCGCGTGCACCTGCACATCGCCAAGGACATCCCGGTGGCCGGCGGCATGGCCGGCGGCAGCGCGGACGGCGCGGGCGCGCTGCTCGCCTGCGACGCGCTGTGGGGCACCGGCGCCTCCCGCGACGAACTCCTCGGCATCTGCGCCGAACTCGGCAGCGACGTGCCGTTCAGCCTGGTCGGCGGGGCGGCGCTCGGCACCGGCCGGGGCGAGAGGCTGCGGCCGCTGGAGGTGGGCGGCGCCTTCCACTGGGTGTTCGCCGTCGCCGACGGCGGACTGTCCACACCGGCGGTCTACGCCGAGTTCGACCGCCTCACCGCGCAGGCCGACGTCCCCGAGCCGGCCGCCTCCGAGGACCTGCTGACCGCGCTGGCCAAGGGCGACGTCCACGCGCTCGCGGCCGCCCTCTCCAACGACCTCCAGCCCGCCGCGCTCTCCCTGCGCCCGTCCCTGGCCGCCACCCTCGCGGCGGGCCGCGCGGCCGGCGCCCTGGCCGCCCTGGTCTCCGGCTCGGGCCCGACGACGGCCTTCCTCGCCCCGGACGCCGCCGCGGCGACCGAGATCGCCCGGACCCTCCAGACCTCCGGCACCTGCCGCACCACCCGCGCCGCCGCCTCCCCGGCCCCGGGCGCGACGCTGCTCTGACGGCCGCCGGAGGGCTCAGCGGGACCGCGCTCCGGGCCGCCCCCCGGAGGCCCTACGCTTGAAGGCTGATCCATCCCCCCGGGCAGGAGTGAAATGGCCGTCAACCTGGTCAATGTCGAGAACGTCAGCAAGGTGTACGGCACCCGTGCCCTGCTCGACGGTGTCTCGCTCGGCGTGTCCGAAGGGGACCGGATCGGCGTCGTCGGGCGCAACGGCGACGGCAAGACCACGCTCATCCGGATGCTCGCCAAGCTGGAGGACGCGGACACCGGACGGGTCACCCACTCCGGCGCGCTGCGTCTGGGCGTCCTCACCCAGCACGACTCGCTGGACCCCGAGGCCACCGTGCGGCACGAGGTCATCGGCGACCTCGCCGACCACGAGTGGGCGGGCAACGCCAAGATCCGCGACGTGCTGACCGGCCTGTTCGGCGGCCTCGACCTGCCCGGCTTCCCCAAGGGGCTGGACACCGTCATCGGACCGCTGTCCGGCGGCGAGCGGCGGCGCATCGCGCTGGCCAAGCTGCTCATCGAGGAACAGGACCTGGTCGTCCTGGACGAGCCCACCAACCACCTCGACGTCGAAGGCATCTCCTGGCTCGCCGCGCACCTGCGCGGCCGCCGCTCGGCGCTCGTCTGCGTCACCCACGACCGGTGGTTCCTCGACCAGGTCTGCACCCGCATGTGGGACGTCCAGCGCGGCGACGTCTACGAGTACGAGGGCGGCTACTCCGACTACGTCTTCGCCCGCGCCGAACGCGAGCGCATCGCCGCCACCGAGGAGGTCAAGCGGCAGAACCTGGTCCGCAAGGAGCTGGCCTGGCTGCGCCGCGGCGCCCCCGCCCGCACCTCCAAGCCGCGCTTCCGCGTCGAGGCGGCCAACGAGCTGATCAAGGACGTGCCGCCGCCGCGCGACAGCGGCGAGCTGATGAAGTTCGCCTCCTCCCGGCTCGGCAAGACCGTCTTCGACCTGGAGGACGTGACCGTCCAGGCCGGCCCCAAGGTGCTGATGGAGCACGTCACCTGGCAGCTCGGCCCCGGCGACCGCATCGGCCTGGTCGGCGTCAACGGCGCCGGCAAGACCTCCCTGCTGCGGGCCATGGCCGAGGCCGCCCGCACCGAGGGCGAGGCGCAGCCCGCGGGCGGCCGGATCGCCGTCGGCAAGACCGTCAAGCTGGCCTACCTCTCCCAGGAGGTCGCCGAACTCGACCCCGCCAAGCGGGTCCTGGAGGCCGTGCAGGACGTGCGCGAGCGCGTCGACCTCGGCAAGGGCCGGGAGATGACCGCGGGCCAGCTGTGCGAGACGTTCGGCTTCGGCAAGGAGAAGCAGTGGACGCCGGTGGGCGACCTGTCCGGCGGCGAGCGGCGGCGGCTCCAGCTGCTGCGCCTGCTGATGGCCGAGCCCAACGTCCTCTTCCTCGACGAGCCCACCAACGACCTCGACATCGAGACCCTCACCCAGCTGGAGGACGTCCTCGACGGCTGGCCCGGCTCGATGATCGTGATCTCCCACGACCGGTTCTTCATCGAGCGCACCACCGACACGGTGCAGGCCCTCCTCGGCGACGGCACGCTGCGGATGCTGCCGCGCGGCATCGACGAGTACCTGGAGCGCCGCCACGGCATGGAGCAGCGGGCCGCGGCCGCCGCCCCGGCCCCGGCGCCCGCCGCCGAGACCTCCGGCGGCTCCGAGAAGAGCGCCGCCGAGCAGCGCGCCGCCAAGAAGGAACTCCAGAAGATCGAGCGGCAGTTGGACCGGATCTCCGACAAGGAGAGCAAGCTCCACGCCCGGATCGCCGAGAACGCCACGGACTTCGGGAAGGTGGCCGAACTCGACGCCGAACTGCGGGACCTGGCCGCCGAGCGCGAGGAACTGGAGCTGCGCTGGCTCGAACTCGCCGAGGACGCCTAGGCGCGTGACGGGGGGCGCGTGCGCCGTGTGAAGGGCGCGTGCCGGTTTCCGGCGGATTCCCGGCGCGCCGTAACGGCGGCATCACGGGCCGGTCCTCCCTTGGAAACAGGGGTGGGCACGGCCCGGTGGGGTCTCGGCGGCCAGTGATAGAAAGGGCCGTCCGAGAACTGTCTGAAACCGGCTGAGTACGGCTCCGGGGCCACCGCGCGGCTCCGGACGTGGCGAGAAATCAGCCGATGAGGGGGAAACGCGCTGATGTCTCAGCCACCCAACCAGCCGCCGCAGGGCGGCTTCGGCGCACCGGAACCACAGGACCGGCCTCCGCAGCCGCCGCCGCAGCCACCCCAGAGCGCCCCCCAGAGCCCCGGCTTCGGCGCCCCGCAACCGCCCCAGCAGCAGCCCCAGGGCGCCCAGCCGACTCCGCCCCCGGCCGACCAGGACCCGCGCCGGGCCACGCCGCCGCCCCCGGCGGGGCCGCCGCAGGGCGCCCCGCAGACCCCGCCGCCCCCGGCGGGTCCTCCGCAGCCCCAGCCCGGCTACGGCTACCCGCAGCAGCAGCAGCAGCCCGCCCAGGCCCCCGGCCCGTACGCCCAGCCGGGCCCGTACGGCGCCCCGCAGCCCGGCCCCTACGCCGCCCCCGGCACCCCGGGCCCGTACGGCCAGCCCCCGCAGCAGCCCGGCCCCTACGGCACCCCGCAGCCCGGCCCTTACGGCGCCCCCGGCACCCCGGGCCCTTACGGCACCGCCCCGCAGCCCGGTTACGGCTATCCGCAGCAGCCGCAGTTCCCCGGCGGCCCTGGCCTGCCCGGCACCCCGCCGCCCGGCGGCTCCCGCAACCCGTTCAAGGGCCGCCCCGCCGTGGTGATCGGCGCCGCGGTGGCCGGGCTGCTCGTGGTCGGCGGCACCGTGTACGCCGTCACCAGCGGCGGCGACGACGGCGGCAAGAAGCCGGTCGCGCACCAGAGCGACGACCCCAAGCCCTCCGCCTCCGGCGCCTCCGGCCTCCCGGCCAACCCCGGTGACGGCAGCGGCGACGGCGGCGACGACCCGGAGAACCTCAACGAGGGCCGCCAGGCCGGCGAGGCCAAGGTGCTCTGGTACAAGGAGGCGCCCGACGCGCCCGGTTCCGGCGCCGACGCCCCCGGCATGTGGATCACCGACAAGACGGCGGTGAAGGCGGCGTACAAGCAGGTCTTCGCCTACGACGTCGGTGACGGCAAGCCGACCTGGGCCCCGATCGCCTTCCCGCAGAAGATCTGCGCCGTGACGCCGGAGAAGTCGGCCGACGACAAGGTCGTGGTGGCCTACGAGAGCGGCACCAGCGACCGCGCCAAGTGCAACCAGCTCCAGCAACTCGACCTGAACACCGGCAAGAAGGGCTGGAGCGTCAAGCTCTCCGAGGGCCGGCTCTTCGACAGCACGATCACCGTCGAGCTGTCCGTCACCGGCAGGACGCTGATGGTGGGCCGCTCGCAGTCGGGCGTCGCCTACGACATGGACAGCGGGCGCAAGCTCTACGAGAAGGAGAAGTACGGCGAGGCGTGCTTCCCGACCGCGTTCGCGGGCGGCGCCAAGCTGATATCGGTCGCCTCCTGCGGGGCCGGCGGCGCCAACGAACACGACGAGGTGCAGCAGCTCGACCCGGCCACCGGCAAGGTCAGGTGGACCCGGAAGATCCCCAAGGGCTGGTCGGTGCAGCGGGTGTACTCCCTCGACCCGCTGGTCCTGTACTCGACGGACGACAAGAAGCACTGGAACGTGTCGACCCTGAAGGACGACGGCGCGGTCCGCTCCCAGGTCGACGTCAAGGGCTCCTTCGCCCCCCAGTGCGGCTGGGCCATCCTCGAACGCGACCTCCAGGGCTGCCAGGGCGTGGCCGCCGACGCGGACACCCTCTACCTGCCGACCCAGGCGACCACCGGCGCCAACGAGATCGTCGCGGTCAACCTGGCCACCGGCAAGGAGAAGTGGCGGGTGAAGTCCCCCGAGGACACCTCGATGATGCCGGTCAAGGTGGCGGACGGGAAGCTGATCGCCTACGTCGAGCCGTCCTACGACAGCGGCGGCCAGATCGTCTCCGTGCCGACCGCCGGAGCGAGCCACGCCACGACCAGGCTGCTCCAGAACCCGCAGAGCACCGCGGAGATCGAGAACGGCTTCTTCTCCCGCGACATCGACTGGGTCGACGGCCGCTTCTACCTCTCCACCACGCGGCTGAGCGGCAGCGACAAGTCGCGGGAGAAGCTGATGCTCGCCTTCGGCAACTGAGCCGGACCGCCCGCCGCCTGCGTCGCCCGCCGCCGCCTTCGTCCCCGCCCTTGCCGGCCCCGCCCGGTTCCTCCCGGCCCTTCCCCGGCTCTTCCCGTTTCTTCGAGGTGCACCGTCATGACCCAGCCGCCGCCACCGCCCCACCAGCCGCCGCCGCAGGGCGGGTTCGGGCCGCCCCCGAGCGGCCCGGACCTCGGCAAGCCCGCGCAGCCGCCCCAGCAGCCGGCGGGCTACGGCTACCCGGCGCAGCCCCCGCAGGGCGCCCCGCAGACGCCCCCGCCCCCGCAGGGCGCCCCGCAGACCCCGCCGCCCCCGGCGGGCCCGCCGCAGACCCCGCCCGGCTACGGCTATCCCCAGTCTCCCCAGTCTCCGCAGACCCCGCAGCCGCCGCAGCAGCCGGCGGGCTACGGCTACCCGGCGCAGCCGCCGGCCCCGGCCCCGTCTCCGGCCCAGGCCCCGCCCCCGAACGCCTACGGCGCCGGCCAGCCGGGCCAGTACGGCACCCCGCAGCCCGGCTACGGCTACCCCGGCCAGCCGGGCGGTCCTGGCGTTCCGGGCGGCCCGGGCGGCCCGGGACAGCCGGGCTACGGCTACCCCGGCCAGCCGCCCACCGCCCCGTACCCCCCGCAGCAGGGCCCCGGCGGGCCGGGCGGGGGCGACAGAGCGCGCCGGAACCAGCTGCTGATCATCGCCGCGGCCGTCGTCGCCATCGCGCTGATCGTCGGCGGCGGCTTCTGGTACGCGCGCTCCTCCGGTGACGACGACAAGCAGGACACCGCGCACTCCAGCGGCGGCGCCGGCGGCAAGGGCGACGACAAGGGCGGCTCGGCGCACGGCACCGAGAAGGCGCCCGCCGACCCCACCGCCAAGACGCTCTTCCAGGTGCCGCTGACCAAGGTGGCGGACCAGGTCACGGTCACCGGTTCCTGGCTCACCGACAAGGTGTACGCCAAGACGGGCATCGCCGAGGTCGTGGGCTACGACCCGGCCAAGGGCACCAAGCTCTGGACGATCAAGCTCCCCGGCCCGATGTGCGAGATCACCCCGCACACCACGGCGGACCACAAGACGGCGATCATGTACGAGCCCGCCATGGCGACCAAGGCCAAGCCCTCGCACGGCTGCAGCCAGGTCGCGGTGATCGACCTCGACGCCGGCAAGAAGCTGTGGACGAAGACGGTCAAGTCCGGCGACGAACTCGTCAACTTCGACAACATCACCCTCAGCGGCACCACGGTCGCCGCGGGCAGCACCAACGGCGGCGCCGCCTTCGACCTCGCCACCGGCAAGGTCCTGTGGAGCCCGAAGCCCGGCGACACCTGCTACGACGCCGGTTACGGCGGCGGCGCGAAGCTGGTCGCGGTGCGCAAGTGCGGCCAGTACGGCAGCCGTCAGCTGCACATCCAGACCATCGACCCGAAGTCCGGGAAGGTGCTCTCCGAGTACAAGCTGGCCACCGGCATCGAGTACGCGAGCGTCGTCTCCACCGATCCGCTCGTGGTCGGCGCGGAGGTCGGCGACTCCGGCAAGGGCCAGGGCGTCTCGGACCTGTTCAGCATCGACAGCGGGACCGGCGCCCTGCGCACCCGGATCTCCATCCCGCCGGACCGGTACGGCGCCAAGTGCGACGGCATCACCCGGATCGAGGACTGCGTCGGCATCGTCGTCGGCGGCGACAAGGCGTACCTGGCCACCGCGCAGCACGACGCGGGCGGCGACAGCATCGCCCAGACCAACGAGGTCGTCGCCCTCGATCTCGGCACCGGCAAGGAGACCGGCCAGCGCGCGGACGCGGGCGAGGGCTACACGGTCACCCCGCTGCGCATGGACGGCCAGAACATCGTGGCCTACAAGGAACCGCCCTACAACAAGGGCGGCCAGGTCGTCGGCATCGACGGCACCACGTTCAAGCAGACCGTCCTGCTCCAGACCTCCGCGGACGACTCGGTCCGCGACCTGGTGGCCAGCTTCCCGGTGCGCTACGGCGAGACCCTCTACCAGAACGGCCGCCTGTACCTGTCCCAGCGTTACATCTCCGACTGGAGCAGCAGCGGCCAGAAGTATCTGGCGACGGCCTTCGGCGTGGGCTGACCTCCGCGCGCCGGAAAGTGCGCCGATCCGGGTTTCTTTCCCCCGGTAGGGGCAGCGCGGGGTCGGGCGAGCGTGTAGTTTCCCGGAGCACCGGTGCGCGACGGGCGGGAGAGCCGGGGGGCCTCCCGTCCGTACGGGCCGTAGCGGCACGGACGGGCCCGCACGGGCGCCGGCCGGGGGACTGGGGGGTTGCTCGATGGGAGTGCGGCTCATGGTGGTCGACGACCACCGACTGCTCGCCGAGGCGCTGGCCTCCGCGCTGAAGCTGCGGGGACACCGGGTGCTGGCGGCGGCGGCGCCGGCCGCGGGCGCGGCGGACCTGGTGATCAGCCGGGCGCCGGAGGTGTGCCTGCTGGGCACGGCGGCGCCGGCCGAGCCGGGCACGTTCGACCCGGTCGCCCGGATCAGGCGGGAACGCCCGCAGGTGGCGGTGGTGGTCCTCGGCCCGGTCCCCTCCCCGCGCGGCATCGCGGCCGCCTTCGCGGCGGGGGCCTGCGGCTACGTACGCCACGACGAGCGGATCGAGGGCGTGGAGCGGGCGATCGCGAAGGCGCGGGCGGGCGAGGCCGCGATCGCCCCCGGCCTGCTGCAAGGCGCCTTCGCGGAGCTGCTGAACCCGGCCGCCGAACCGGACGACGAGGGCCGCCGGCTGCTGCGGCTGCTCACCCCGCGCGAGGTGGAGGTGCTGGTGCGGGTCGCCGAAGGGGAGGACACCCGGGTGATCGCCGCGGGCATGGGCATAGCTCCCAGCACGGCCCGCACCCATGTGCAGCGGGTCCTGATGAAGCTCGGGGTGGGCTCCCGCCTGGAGGCGGCGGCCCTGGCGGCCCGCACCGGCCTGCTGGACCGGGCGAACCGCCCCTGACGCTTGACCGGGACCGGCCGAACCGCCCCCGGTCACCTCACTTAAGGCTCCGGTCACTCCGGCTCCGGGCCCTTCGGCGCCTCGGCCGGGCGCAGCTTCAGCCACACCAGGAAGAACACCCCGAGGGCCAGCATCCCGATGCCGGTCCACAGGTTGATGTTGACGCCCTGCGCCTTGTCGATCGCCGCCTGCGAGTCGGTGATCCCCGTGATCGTCACGATGATCCCGTACAGCACGAACAGGCCGCCGATGATCCGCCGCAGGTCGAAGATGCGCGCGGCGGTCGCCGACTTCCCCTCCAGCTCGGTGACGTGCTGGTGGACGTCCTGCTCGGAGTGACCGGAACGCTCGGAGTGACCGGAACGCTCGGAGTGACCGGAACGCTCGGAGTGACCGGAACGCTCGGGGTGACCGGGACGCTCGGACCGTCCGGAGTTCTCAGACTGTGACATGGTCTCTCAATCCTCCCGCGGTCAGAACGAGAACGGGATGTAGCAGACGGCGGCGAGGGCGACGGCGCCCCACCCGAGCAGCGCGGGCCGGCGGTACCAGGCCTCGTCCCCGGGCGCCGGCGCCTCCGCCATGCCCGGCGACGTGGTGCCGTAGACGAGCCCGTGCAGTTCCTCGGCGGGCTTCGGCTTGGTGAACAGCGACACCGCCACCATGACCACCGCGCCCGCGACGAACCCGGCGATCGCGGAGACGAAGTTGGCGCCCTGGTCGGTGGGGATGTCCACGATCCCCTTCTTGTAGAGGACGAAGTAGTTCACCATCGCGGCCGTCGTACCGGCCAGCAGCCCCCAGAAGCCGGACTTCATGGACGCCCGCTTCCAGAACATGCCGACGATGAAGACGACGAACATCGGCACGTTGAAGAAGGAGAACAGCGTCTGGAGGTAGCTCATGATGTTCGAGAACGACGACGCCAGGAACGCCGTGCCGACCGAGGCCAGCACGCCGACCGCGGTGATCAGCCGCCCGAACCGCACGTAGTAGGCGTCCTCGCGGTCCTTGACGAGGTACTTCGCCCAGATGTCGGTGGTGAACACGGTGTTGAACGACGACACGTTGGCGGCCATGCCGGCCATGAACGCGGCGAGCAGTCCGGTCACCGCGATGCCGAGCACGCCGTTGGGCAGCAGCTCCTGCATCAGGTAGGGGATCGCGTCGTTGTACTGGAGCCCGGAGGTGGAGGTGCCGATGTTGGGCACCAGCGCGGCGGCGACCAGGCCCGGGATCATCACCAGGAAGACGATGAAGATCTTCGGGAACGCGGCGATCAGCGGGGTGCGCTGCGCGGCGGACAGGTTCTTCGCGGACAGCGCCCGCTGCACCTCGGCGAAGTTGGTCGTCCAGTAGCCGAAGGACAGCACGAAGCCGAGGCCGAGGACGATGGTCAGCCAGTTCGCGCCGAGCGGGTTGGCGTGGCCGATGCCGGTGCCGCCCCAGGCGGAGGTGAAGTTGTCGCCGTGGGCGGCGTTCAGCTTGTGCGTCAGGCCGTCCCAGCCGCCGACCTTCTTCAGGCTGAGCACCACGAGCGGGATGAGCGCCGCGAGGATCACGAAGAACTGGAGCACTTCGTTGTAGATCGCGGACGACAGGCCGCCGAGGGTGATGTAGGCGAGCACGAAGAAGCCGGCGACCACGATCGCCACCCACTGCGGCCAGCCCAGCAGCGCCTCCACGACGATCGCGAGGGCGTAGAGGTTGACGCCCGCGATCAGGATGGCCGCGAAGGCGAACAGGATCGAGCTGAGCAGGTGCGCGCCCTTGTCGAAGCGCAGCAGCAGGAACTCGGGGACCGAGCGCACCTTGGAGCCGTAGTAGAAGGGCATCATCACCAGGCCGAGGAAGACCATGGCCGGGATGGCGCCGATCCAGTACCAGTGCACGGTGTAGGCGCCGTACTGGGCGCTGTTGGCGGCCATGCCGAGGATCTCGGTGGCGGCCAGGTTGGCGGAGATGAACGCCAGACCGGTGATCCAGGCGGGCAGTGAGCGCCCGGACAGGAAGAAGTCGAGGCTGGTCTTCACCGAGCGGCGGGCGGCGAGGCCGATGCCGAGGACCACGGCGAAGTAGATGCCGAGGATCGCGTAGTCGAGACCGTTGGTGGGCAGCCGTAGCTCCGCTGCCAGGTACGCGGGTGCGTATGTGGGGGTTTGCATGAGAACTCGCTTCGTCGCGCGAACTGATCCAGCGGGGAACCTACGCCTGTGCGTTCATGAATTGAACACTTTTGTTGGTTGTCTTTGTTTGATTGTGATGTAGCCGCCGGAGTGACCTTTCGCCACGCCAGCGCTGTGCTGCTGCGAGGGCTACGATGATTGGTTGTGACGTGTTATGTTTGATTGTGTTGAGTGATTCGGTTGATTGGCTGAGCGGGTGCGGTGGCCCGGGCTTGGACCAGTAGGGAGTCCGACAGTGAAGAAGACCTCGACCCGGCTGGCCGACGGCCGCGAGCTGATCTACTACGACCTGAGCGACGACACCGTGCGCGACGCCGTCGACCGCCGCCCGCTGGAGCCGACCGTCACCACCTCCGAGATCCGCCCCGACGTCCTGCTCGGCGACGCGGTGGCGGTGGCCTCGCACCGCCAGGGCCGCACCTACCACCCGCCGGCCGACGAGTGCCCCCTGTGCCCGACGCACGGCGAGCGGCTGACCGAGATCCCCGACGCGTCCTACGACGTGGCCGTCTTCGAGAACCGCTTCCCCTCGCTGGCCGGCGACTCGGGCCGCTGCGAGGTCGTCTGCTTCACCTCCGACCACGACGCGTCCTTCGCCGATCTGACCGAGGAGCAGGCGCGGCTGGTCCTGGAGGCGTGGACCGACCGGACGTCGGAGCTGTCGCATCTGCCCTCCGTCGAGCAGGTGTTCTGTTTCGAGAATCGCGGCGCCGAGATCGGCGTGACCCTGGGTCACCCCCATGGCCAGATCTACGCCTACCCCTTCACCACCCCCCGCACCGCGCGGATGCTGGCCTCGCTCGCCGCCCACAAGGAGACGACCGGCGGCGAGAACCTCTTCGACGCCGTCCTCGCCCGCGAACTCGCCGGTGAACGGCTGGTCCTGGAGGGCGAGCACTGGGCGGCCTTCGTGCCGTACGCCGCGCACTGGCCCTACGAGGTGCACCTCTACCCCAAGCGCCGCGTCCCCGACCTGCTCGCGCTGGACGAGGCGGCGCGCACAGAGTTCCCCCAGGTGTATCTGGAACTGTTGAGGCGCTTCGACCGGATCTTCGGCGAGGGGGAGGCCCCCACCCCGTACATCGCGGCCTGGCACCAGGCGCCGTTCGATGTGCCGGCGGAGTTCGAGGGCGTGGTCCGCGAGGACTTCGCGCTCCACCTCGAGCTTTTCACCATCCGCCGCACTTCGGGCAAGCTGAAGTTCCTCGCGGGTTCCGAGTCCGGCATGAACGTGTTCATCAACGACGTGCCGCCGGAGCGCGCGGCCGAGCGACTGCGAGAGGTAGCGAGTTCATGAGCGGGAAGTACCTGGTGACGGGCGGCGCGGGTTACGTCGGCAGCGTGGTCGCCCAGCACCTGCTGGAGGCGGGTCACGAGGTCACCGTCCTCGACAACCTCTCGACCGGTTTCCGCGAGGGCGTCCCCGCCGGCGCGGCCTTCGTCGAGGGCGACATCCGCGACGCCGCCAAGTGGCTGGACGCCTCCTACGACGCGGTGCTGCACTTCGCGGCGTTCTCGCAGGTGGGCGAGTCGGTGGCGCGGCCGGAGAAGTACTGGGACAACAACGTCGGCGGCACCATGGCGCTGCTCGGCGCGATGCGCGAGACCGGCGTGCGCAGGCTGGTCTTCTCCTCCACGGCGGCCACCTACGGCGAGCCGGTGAACACGCCGATCACCGAGTCCGACCCGACGGCCCCGACCTCCCCCTACGGCGCGTCCAAGCTGGCCGTCGACCACATGATCACCGGTGAGGCGGCGGCCCACGGCCTGGGCGCGGTCTCGCTGCGCTACTTCAACGTGGCCGGGGCGTACGGCGCCTGCGGCGAGCGCCACCAGCCCGAGTCGCACCTGATCCCGCTCGTCCTCCAGGTCGCCCAGGGCCGCCGCGAGGCGATCTCCGTCTACGGCGACGACTACCCGACCCCGGACGGCACCTGCGTACGCGACTACATCCACGTCGCCGACCTGGCCGAGGCCCATCTGCTCGCGGTGCGGGCCGCCACCCCGGGCGAGCACCTGATCTGCAACCTCGGCAACGGCAACGGCTTCTCCGTCCGCGAGGTGATCGAGACCGTACGGCAGGTCACCGGCCACCCGATCCCGGAGGTCACCGCCCTGCGCCGGGCCGGCGACCCGGCGGTCCTGGTGGCCTCGGCGGCCGCCGCCCGCGACAAGCTCGGCTGGAACCCGTCCCGCGCGGACCTCGCGGGAATCGTCGCGGACGCCTGGGAGTTCGCGCAGAACACCGCGAAGGAGCAGTAAGTGGGGGCACAGGAAGTCACCGACGGCTTCGCCGCGCTCTACGGCGCCGCGCCGGAGGGCGTGTGGGCGGCGCCGGGCCGCGTCAACCTCATCGGCGAGCACACCGACTACAACGACGGCTTCGTGATGCCGTTCGCGCTGCCGCACGACACCCTCGCCGCGGTGGCCCACCGCGACGACGGCGTGCTGCGGCTGCACTCGGCGGACGTGCCGGGCGGCCCGGTCGAACTGCGGGTGGCCGACCTGGCCCCCGGCTCGGACCGGGAGTGGACGGCGTACCCGGCGGGCGTGGTGTGGGCACTGCGCGAGGCCGGCCACGAGGTGCCGGGCGCGGACGTGCACCTCACCTCCACGGTGCCGTCCGGCGCGGGCCTGTCCTCCTCGGCGGCCCTGGAGGTGGTGGTCGCCCTGGCGCTGAACGACCTCTACGACCTCGGCCTGGAAGGCGGGCAGCTGGCCCGCCTGTGCCAGCGCGCGGAGAACGTCTACGTCGGCGCGCCGACCGGCATCATGGACCAGACCGCCTCCGCCTGCTGCACGGCCGGCCACGCGCTGTTCCTGGACACCCGCGACCTGTCCCAGCGCCAGATCCCCTTCGACCTGGCGGCCGAGGGCATGCGTCTGCTGGTGGTCGACACCCGCGTCAAGCACGCCCACAGCGACGGCGAGTACGGCAAGCGGCGGGCCGGCTGCGAGAAGGGCGCGGCGCTGCTCGGCGTGAGCGCCCTGCGCGACGTGCCCCACGCCCGACTGGACGCGGCGCTCGACCGGCTCGGCGACGAGCCGGAGGTACGGCGCCTGGTGCGGCACATCGTCACCGAGAACGAGCGGGTCGAACGGGTCGTCGCGCTCCTGGAGTCGGGCCGCACCCGCGCGATCGGCCCGGTGCTGACCGAGGGCCACGCCTCCCTGCGCGACGACTTCCGCATCTCCTGCCCGGAACTGGACCTGGCCGTCGACACCGCCCTGGCCGCCGGCGCCCTGGGCGCCCGCATGACGGGCGGCGGCTTCGGCGGCTCGGCGATCGTCCTGGCGGAGGAGTCAGACGTCCCGGCGATCACCAAGTCCCTCGAAGACGCCTTCACGACGGCGGACTTCACCCTCCCGCGCGTCTTCGAGGCGGTGCCTTCGGCGGGGGCGCGCCGGGTGGGGTGAGTGCCGCGGCGGCCGCCGGCACGGGATGGGGGCGCCCCGCATAGGATCGCCCGGTCCTCCCACCGCAAGGAGCCGTGCCCGGTGACCGCCACCCTGCCCCCGTCCACCACGACCGCCGGCCCGCGCGCCGCGCGGCTGCTCGCCCGCTCCGAGGACGGTGAGCGGCTGCACGCGCTGCTGTGGGCGGCCGGGCCGGGCTGGCGGATGATCAGCAGCGCGGTGCTGGGCGGCGGGATCGGCGAGCGCGGCTGGGTGCTCAACGCGCAGGTCGCCCACGGCTACCGGCGCACCGACCCCGACCGGCACCTCGCCGAACTGGCCGCCGGGGCCGGTGCGGTGGGGCCGGGGGTCGGGCTGATGACGGCGGCCGACGTCACCCGCTACGGCCAGGCGGCGGACGCCGGCGTCGAGGCGGTCGTCACGGCGGGCATCAGCGTGCGCGGCTGGGCCGCCGCCCCGGCGCAGACCGCCGTCCTGCCCGCCCAGCCCGGCACGATCAACATCGTCGTCGCCGTGCCGGTGGCGCTGACCGACGCGGCCCTGGTCAACGCGGTCGCCACCGCCACCGAGGCGAAGGTCCAGGCCCTCCTGGAGGCGGGCCACGACTGCTCCGGCACCCCCACGGACGCGGTCTGCGTAGCCGCCCGAGTCCCCACCCCCGGTTCCACCCCCCACGCCTTCGCCGGCCCCCGCTCCCTCTGGGGCGCCCGCCTCGCCCGAGCAGTCCACCGAGCCACCACCACCGCCCTCCCACCCCGCTGATCCCCGGTGACGAAGGACCACGGGTTTCCGGCGCCCGGGCTGGCGTCCGCTCAGCCCAGGGGCTTCACCAGGGTGTACTCCGTGAGGCCCGGGGGGTAGTCGGGGAGGGCGCAGATCACCTTGTAGCCGTGGCGGCGGTAGAAGTGGGGGGCCTGGAAGTCCCAGGTCTCCAGGCGGGCGGCGGTGCAGTCGCGTTGGTCGCGGGCGATGCGTTCGGCGCGGGTCAGGAGGCGGGAGCCGAGGCCCGATCCCCGGTGGCGGGCGTCGACCCAGAGGTAGGTCACGTGCAGCCAGGTCGTCCAGGTGTGGCCCACCAGGCCGCCCGCCAGCGCGCCCGCCGGGTCCAGCGCCCAGACGTGCAGGGGCGCCTCGCGTTCCGCGGGGGTGCCGCGCAGCGCCGCCAGCACGGGGGAGGCCGCCGTGTTCGTGTCGCGGAGCCGGGAGCGGAGCAGATCGCGGCGTACTTTGTCGACTCCCGCCTCGATACGGAACATGCGGCACACCCCAAACGCGTCGTCCGGTCAGTTCTGCGAATTGTCTTCCCCTTCCGGCCGCCGCCCGTACTCTGAAAAACGGTGCCGGTGGGGGCCGGCGCCGTTCAGGGGGCGCGACCGCCGGGTACGGCGCCCGCCGTGGGGGTAGCACTTCCGCGGGGCGGCGGCCGTGCGGTCCCGCCGGCCCCGGGTGCGGTACCCGCTCCGGTGTCCGCCATGCGCGTCTGCGACGACGGGAATCCCCTGCTCCGCCGGGAGCCTGGGGGAGGGGGGTTCAGTGGTTCGAGTCCGGGTCCTGGTCGTCGACGACCATCGGATCTTCGCCGAGTCGCTCGCCGCCGCGCTGGCGGCCGAGCCGGACGTCGACGTGTCCGCGGCCGGTTCCGGACCGGCCGCGCTGCGCTGCCTTGAGCGCGCCGCCGCCGAGGGCCGCCGCTTCGACGTGCTCCTCGTAGACGCCGACCTCGGCGGGAACGCACCCGGCGAGCGGGCCGCCGTGCCCGTGCGGGACGGCGACGCGGAGGGGCTGGTGGACGGGATCTCCCTGGTGGCCGGGGTGCGCGTCGCCCAGCCGGGGGTGCGGACCGTCGTGCTCGCCGAGAAGGACGATCCGCGCCGGGCCGCGCTCGCGCTCCAGGCCGGGGCCTGCGGCTGGGTGGCCAAGGACTGCTCGCTGTCCCGGCTGCTCACCGTGATCCGGGGCGTGCTGCGCGACGAGACGCATCTGCCGCCCGCGCTGCTCACCGGCGTGCTGCGCGAACTGACCGCGGCCCGCAAGCACCGCACCGAGAGCGAGCGGCTGGTGGAGTCGCTGACCCCGCGCGAGCGGGAGGTGCTGCGGTGCATGGTCGCGGGGCTCGGCCGCAAGGCCGTCGCCGAGCGGCTGTACCTCTCCCCGCACACCGTCCGCACCCATATGCAGAACGTGCTGGGCAAGCTCGGCGTGCACTCCACGCTGGCCGCCGTCGCCCTGGCCCGCCGCGCCGGGGTCGGCCCGGTCGACCTGCCGCCCGCCGCCGGCCGTGTCGGCGTGGAGGAGAGCAGCAGCGCCTGAGCGCCGGGCGCCTCAGCCCGGGATGTTGTCGAACGGGGCCGTCAACTGCCGCAGCAGTCCGGCCAGTTCCGAGCGCTGGGCGGCGGACAGTTCGCCGAGGATCGCGCGCTCCTGGGCCAGCAGGCCCGCGAGGGACTGGTCCGCGCGGTCGCGGCCCTCGTCGGTGAGCCGCACCAGCACCCCGCGCCGGTCGCTGGGGTCGGGCAGCCGTTCGACCAGGCCCTTCTTCGCCAGCCGGTCGATGCGGTTCGTCATCGTGCCCGAGGTGACCAGCGTCTGGGTGAGCAGCTGCCCGGGCGAGAGCTGATACGGCGTCCCGGCGCGCCGCAGCGCGGTCAGCACGTCGAACTCCCAGGGCTCCAGACTGTGCTCCGCGAAGGCCAGTCGACGCGCCCGGTCCAGGTGCCGGGCCAGCCTGCTGACCCGGCTCAGCACCTCTAGCGGTTCCACGTCGAGGTCCGGGCGCTCCCGCCGCCACGCCGCGACCAGCCGATCGACCTCGTCCTCCATGCGATCAGTGTAGTGGTTGTGTCGATGTGAAGTCTCTTGACATCAACATTCTTGACATAGAGAGAATTGACGGGCGACAGTGGGAAGGCGCCAGCGTGTCGCCGAACGACGAGCCCGAGGAGCCGCCATGTCCGAGTCCAGCGCCCGCAACCCCGTCTGGGACCCGGCGCAGTACCTGCGCCACGCCGGCCACCGGGCCCGCCCGTTCGCCGACCTCCTCGCCCGCGTCCCGTCCCCGCCCGCCCCCGCGCCCCGCGTCGCCGACCTCGGCTGCGGCCCCGGCAACGTCACCGCGTACCTCGCCGGCCGCTGGCCCGCCGCGCACATCACCGGGTACGACAACTCGCCCGAGATGCTCGACAAGGCCGTCGTGGACCACGAGGGCGCGACCCCCGGCGGCGGCCGGCTCGACTTCGCGCCCGCCGACGTCCGCACCTGGACGCCCCCGGAGCCGTACGACGTGATCGTCAGCAACGCCACCCTCCAGTGGGTGCCCGGCCACGCCGGACGGTTCGCCGACTGGGTGGCGGCCCTGCGGCCGGGCGGCGCCCTCGCCTTCCAGGTGCCCGGCAACTTCGGCGCGCCCAGCCACCGGATCATGCGCGCCCTGGCCGGCTCCGCCCGCTGGCGCGACCGCCTCGCCGGCGTCCTGCGCCACGCCGACGCCGTACTGGAGCCCCAGGAGTACCTGGAGCGGCTCACCGCCCTCGGCTGCGCCGCCGACGTGTGGGAGACGACGTACGTCCATCTGCTCCCGGGCGAGGACCCGGTGCTGGACTGGGTGATGGGGACCGGGCTGCGGCCCGTGCTCACCGCCCTCGCCGACGAGCCGGCGGCCCGCGAGGAGTTCCTCGCCGAGTACCGGGCCGCCCTGCGCGAGGCCTATCCGGCCGGCCCGCACGGCACCCCGTTCCCGTTCCGCCGGATCTTCGCCGTCGCCGTCAAGGAGGCATGAGACGTGCTCACCGCCGTCGACCACGTCCAGCTCGCCGCCCCGCCCGGCTCCGAGGGCGACCTGAGGGCGTACTACGCCGGTGTCCTCGGCATGACGGAGATCCCCAAGCCGCCGCTGCTCGCGGCCCGCGGCGGCTGCTGGTTCCAGGCCGGGTCCGTCCAGCTCCACCTGGGGATCGAGGAGGACTTCCGGCCCGCGCGCAAGGCCCATCCGGGGCTGCGGGTGCGCGGGATCGAGGCGTACGCCGCCCGGCTGGCTGAGCGCGGCGCCCCGGTCACCTGGGACGACCACCTGCCGGGCCACCGGCGCTTCTACTCCGAGGACCCGGTGGGCAACCGCCTGGAGTTCCTGGAGCCGACCGGGTGACCTCAGGACTTCAGGAGGGGGTGCGGCCCGGGTGGGTGACGAGGATCTGGATGACCTCGGACTCGATGGCGTACAGGACCCGGTAGTCGCCGACCCGCAGGCGGCGAAGGTCGTACGAGCTGTACGGACTCGACCCCGCCGGGCGTGGATCGTCGGCCAGCTTGTCGATGGCGTCCAGGACCACGGCGAGGCCGCCGGGGTCCTCTGCCAGGAACCGGGTCGCCGCGTCGAGAGCGTGCGGGTCGAAGACGATCTCGTAGGTCACTTCTGTTCAAGCCCCAGCCGCTTGCGCACCTCGGCCATCGGAATGCCCGGCCCGAGCGTCCCCTCCGCCTTGCGCCGCTGGTAGTCGGCGATCGCCAAGGCGTCCTCAAGATCCTCTATCACCTGCGGTGACACCAGAAGCGCGGCCACGTGGCCGTGGTCGGTCAGGGCGATGGTCTCGCGGCTGTGGGCGGCCCGGCGGACCAGGTCGCCGAGCTGGGAACGGGCAGCGCTGATCGCGATCTCAGTCATATGCGCACCATGCCACAAGATTAATCTTGCGCCCTCTTGGTGTCACTCGATCGAGTGATTGTCAGTCGATATCCACCCGATCGAGTGGCCCTCAGCTCTTCCGGTGCCCTATCAGCCGCGGCTTCGGCTCCAGGCCGTCCAGGCCGTGCCAGGCCAGGTTCACCAGGTGCGCGGCGACCTCCGCCTTCTTCGGGCGGCGCACGTCCAGCCACCACTGGCCGGTCAGCGCGACCATGCCGACCAGGGCCTGGGCGTAGAGAGGGGCGAGCTTCGGGTCGAAGCCGCGGGACTTGAACTCGCGGCCCAGGATGTCCTCCACCTGGGTGGCGATGTCGGAGATCAGCGAGGCGAAGGAACCCGTGGACTGCGGGATGGGGGAGTCGCGGACCAGGATCCGGAAGCCGTCGGTGTACTCCTCGATGTAGTCCAGGAGCGCGAAGGCGGCCTGCTCGCACAGCTCGCGCGGGTGGCCGGCGGTCAGCGAGCCGGTCACCATGTCCAGCAGCCGCCGCATCTCGCGGTCCACCACCACCGCGTACAGCCCCTCCTTGCCGCCGAAGTGTTCGTAGACCACCGGCTTGGACACCCCGGCCTTCGCCGCGATCTCCTCCACCGACGTGCCCTCGAACCCCTTCGCCGCGAACAGCGTGCGACCGATCTCCAGCAGCTGCTGGCGGCGCTCGGCACCGGTCATGCGGGTGCGGCGCGCACGCCGCGGCTTGTCATCGCTGGGGGTGCTGGAGTCGGTCGCCACGGCGTCAATCATGCCGCCTTCGCGGTTTCCCTCCGGCGGCGGGAGCCGCGTTCGTCGGTGTTGCGGCGGGAATCGATACGCGAGCGTGACGGCCAGCGCACGTCGTACGCCCAGCCCAGCCGCTCGCACCAGCGGATGATCCGCGCCGAGGAGTCCAGCTGCCCGCGCTCCACACCGTGCCGCGCGGAGGTCGGGTCGGCGTGGTGCAGGTTGTGCCAGGACTCGCCGCAGGACAGGATCGCCAGCCACCACACGTTGCCCGAGCGGTCCCGCGACTTGAACGGGCGCTTGCCGACCGCGTGGCAGATGGAGTTGATCGACCAGGTCACATGGTGCAGCAGCGCCACCCGGACGAGTGAACCCCAGAAGAGCGCGGTGAACGCGCCCCACCACGACATCGTCACCAGTCCGCCGATCAGCGGCGGCAGCCCCAGCGACACGACCGTCCACAGCACGAACTGGCGGGAGATCCGCCGCATGGCCGGGTCCTTGACCAGATCCGGCGCGTACTTCTCCGGCGGGGTCTGCTCCTCGTCGAACATCCAGCCCACATGGGCCCACCACAGGCCCTTCAGCAGCGCCGGGACGCTCTCCCCATAGCGCCACGGCGAGTGCGGGTCGCCCTCGTGGTCGGAGAACCTGTGGTGCCGGCGGTGATCGGCCACCCAGCGCACCAGCGGTCCCTCCACCGCCATCGACCCCGCGATCGCCAGCGCGATCTTCAGCGGCCGCTTGGCCTTGAAGGAGCCGTGGGTGAAGTGCCGGTGGAAGCCGATGGTGATGCCGTGGCAGCCCAGGAAGTAGAAGAAGACCAGCAGACCGAGGTCCAGCCAGCTCACCCCCCACCCCCACGCCAGGGGCACCGCCGCGAGCAGCGCCAGGAACGGAACGGTGATGAACAGCAGCAGCGTGATCTGCTCGATCGAACGCTTCTGCTCGCCGCCCAGGGTGGCGGAGGGCGTCGCGTCGGCCGCCGTGCGCGGGGCGTCGTCGATCACATCGGAGGAGCTTGCGGTCATGGGCGTCCCCTGTGGGGTCGAGGGTCGAGACAGGTGCCGGAGGTCTTACGGGAACGACCCGCTCCCTACGGTTGCGTAACCTACGGCAACGTAAGTATGGCAGTGCGTCGCCGCCCGGCAAGAGCCACTGGCCTGCGCGTCCGGCCCGACACCTAGACTTGGTCCCGGTCGGACAGCGCGGTCCGCTGAAGATGACTTCCCGGATGCCCGGCCCGTATGCGGCCCCCGCCGCGCGGCACGCTTCCGGGTCCCCTTCCAGAGAGCTTCCACACTGCAAGGAGCCGCACCTGTGAGCAGTGCCGACGACCAGACCACGACCAGCACCGAGCTGCGCGCCGACATCCGCCGACTGGGCGACCTGCTGGGGGAGACCCTGGTCAGGCAGGAAGGCCCGGAACTCCTCGACCTGGTCGAGAAGGTCCGCCGCCTCACCAGAGAGGACGGGGAGGCCGCCGCCGAACTGCTGCGCGGCACCGAACTGGAGACCGCGGCCAAGCTGGTCCGCGCCTTCTCCACCTACTTCCACCTCGCCAACGTCACCGAGCAGGTGCACCGCGGCCGCGAACTGCGCGCCCGGCGCGCCGCCGAGGGCGGCCTGCTCGCCCGTACGGCCGACCGGCTCAAGGACGCCGACCCCGAGCACCTGCGGCAGAGCGTCCAACACCTCAACGTGCGCCCGGTGTTCACCGCCCACCCCACCGAGGCCGCCCGCCGCTCGGTGCTCAACAAGCTCCGGCGCATCGCCGCGCTGCTGGAGACGCCGGTCATCGAGTCCGACCGGCGCCGCCTGGACACCCGCCTGGCCGAGAACATCGACCTCGTCTGGCAGACCGACGAACTGCGCGTCGCCCGCCCCGAACCCACCGACGAGGCCCGCAACGCCATCTACTACCTGGACGAACTGCACGCCGGCGCGGTCGGCGACGTCCTGGAGGACCTGACCGCCGAACTGGAGCGCGTCGGCGTCAAGCTGCCCGACGAGACCCGCCCGCTCACCTTCGGCACCTGGATCGGCGGCGACCGCGACGGCAACCCCAACGTCACCCCGCAGGTCACCTGGGACGTGCTGATCCTCCAGCACGAGCACGGCATCAACGACGCCCTGGACATGGTGGACGAGCTGCGCGGCTTCCTGTCCAACTCGATCCGCTACACCGGCGCCACCGAGGAACTGCTCGACTCCCTCCGGAGCGACCTGGAGAACCTGCCCGAGATCAGCCCCCGCTACAAGCGGCTCAACGCCGAGGAGCCCTACCGGCTCAAGGCCACCTGCATCCGGCAGAAGCTCGTCAACACCAAGCGCCGCCTGGCCCGCTCCACCGGGCACGAGAGTGGCCGCGACTACCTCGGCACCGCCGAACTCCTCGCCGACCTGCGGCTGCTCCAGGACTCGCTGCGCCAGCACCGCGGCGGCCTGTTCGCCGACGGCCGGCTCGCCCGCACCATCCGCACCCTGGCCGCCTTCGGACTCCAGCTCGCCACCATGGACGTGCGCGAGCACGCCGACGCCCACCACCACGCCCTCGGCCAGCTGTTCGACCGGCTCGGCGAGGAGTCCTGGCGCTACGCCGACATGCCCCGCGAGTACCGGGCCAAGCTGCTCGCCAAGGAGCTGCGCTCGCGGCGGCCGCTCGCCCCGACCCCGGCGCCCGTGGACGCGGCCGGCGCCAAGACCCTCGGCGTCTTCGAGACCGTCGGGCGCGCCCTGCGCGTCTTCGGGCCCGAGGTCATCGAGTCGTACATCATCTCCATGTGCCGGGGCGCCGACGACGTGTTCGCCGCCGCCGTCCTCGCCCGCGAGGCCGGTCTGATCGACCTGCACGCCGGCTGGGCGAAGATCGGCATCGTGCCGCTGCTGGAGACCACCGACGAGCTGAAGGCCGCCGACACCATCCTGGAGGACATGCTCTCCGACCCGTCCTACCGGCGCCTGGTCGCGCTGCGCGGGGACGTGCAGGAGGTCATGCTCGGCTACTCGGACTCCTCCAAGTTCGGCGGCATCACCACCTCGCAGTGGGAGATCCACCGCGCCCAGCGCCGGCTGCGCGACGTCGCCCACCGCTACGGCGTGCGGCTGCGCCTCTTCCACGGCCGCGGCGGCACCGTCGGCCGCGGCGGCGGCCCCTCGCACGACGCGATCCTCGCCCAGCCCTGGGGCACCCTGGAGGGCGAGATCAAGGTGACCGAGCAGGGCGAGGTCATCTCCGACAAGTACCTGATCCCCTCCCTGGCCCGGGAGAACCTGGAGCTGACGGTCGCCGCCACCCTCCAGGCGTCCGCCCTGCACACCGCGCCCCGCCAGTCCGACGAGGCGCTCGCCCGCTGGGACGCGGCCATGGACGTCGTCTCCGACGCCGCCCACGCCGCCTACCGCCGGCTCGTCGAGGACCCCGACCTGCCGACGTACTTCCTCGCCTCCACGCCGGTCGACCAGCTCGCCGAGCTGCACCTGGGCTCGCGGCCCTCCCGCCGCCCCGGCTCGGGCGTCTCGCTCGACGGCCTGCGCGCCATCCCGTGGGTGTTCGGCTGGACCCAGTCCCGGCAGATCGTGCCCGGCTGGTTCGGCGTCGGCTCCGGCCTCAAGGCGCTGCGCGAAGCGGGTCTGCGGCAGGACGGCGACACCGTGCTCGGCGAGATGCACGAACAGTGGCACTTCTTCCGCAACTTCATCTCCAACGTCGAGATGACGCTCGCCAAGACCGATCTGCGCATCGCCCAGCACTACGTCGACACCCTCGTCCCCCACGAGCTGAAGCACGTCTTCGACGTCATCAAGGCCGAGCACGAACTCACCGTCGCCGAGGTCCTGCGGGTCACCGGCGAGAGCGAACTGCTGGCCGCCCAGCCCGAGCTGAAGCAGACCTTCGCCATCCGCGACGCCTACCTCGACCCGATCTCCTACCTCCAGGTCGCCCTGCTCAAGCGGCAGCGCGACGAGGCGGCGGCGGAGCGGGAGGCGGACCCGCTGCTCGCGCGGGCGCTGCTGCTGACCGTCAACGGCGTGGCCGCCGGCCTGCGCAACACCGGCTGACCGTCCCGCGCGAAGGGCGCGCCCCCGGGTTCGTACGACCCGGGGGCGCGCCCTTCGCGTGTGCGCCGTCGGGACTCACAGGGCCAGGAACGCCGCCGTCAGCAGCGCGACGCCCGAACCGGCCAGCACCCAGGCCGCCCGGGTCCGGCGCAGCCCGCCCGCCACCACCACGGAGGCCAGCAGCAGCGAGCCGCCCAGCGGGGCCCACGCGTACAGGATCCCGGCCGGACCCGATCTGAGCACCTGATCGGTGCCCGGCTTCACCACCACGTCGTAGGCATGCCCCTTGCGCACCGCCACCGAGTCGATCTCCACCCGGGCGCGCGCCGTGGACCCCGGCGTGCGCGGTGTGTACGGTCCGCTGCACGCCTCCCGGGCGCACGCCGTCACCTCGACCGTGCCGCGCTCGCGCCCCTTGGTCAGCAGCACGTACGGCGCGGTGCTCCAGGACGCCCAGACGCCCGCGATCAGAAGGAGCGCCGCGACCGCGCCCATCGAGACGACCCGGCCCAGCCGCAGCGCGGCGACGGAGGCGGTGCGGGCAGTGGCTGGGGACATGGCCGGGATCATTGGCCATACCTGTACGCCCGGTCAACTCACGGGCGGCCGGGACCCGGACAAGTCAGGAGTTGTACGCACCCTGCGCGCGCTCCAGACCGTCGGAGAGCAGGGCCTCCACCGCGTCCGCCGCCCGGTCCACGAAGTAGTCCAGCTCCTTGCGCTCGGCCGAGGAGAAGTCCTTCAGCACGAAGTCCGCGACCTGCATCCGGCCCGGCGGCCGGCCGATGCCGAACCGCACCCGGTGGTAGCCGGGGCCCATCGCCTTGGTCATCGACTTCAGGCCGTTGTGCCCGTTGTCGCCGCCGCCCAGCTTCAGCCGCAGCACCCCGTAGTCGATGTCCAGCTCGTCGTGGATCGCCACGACGTGGTCGAGGGGCACCTTGTAGAAGTCGCGCAGCGCGTTCACCGGGCCGCCCGACAGGTTCATGTAGGACATCGGCTTGGCCAGCACCACGCGCCGGCTGCCCGGCCCCGGCGGGCCGATCCGCCCCTCCACGACCTGCGCCTGTGCCTTGCCGGCCCGCTTGAACCGGCCCCCGACGCGGTCGGCCAGCAGGTCCGCCACCATGAACCCCACGTTGTGCCGGTTCATGGCGTACTCCGGTCCGGGATTGCCGAGCCCCACGATCAGCCAGGGGTCGGTCGCGGAACTCGCCGGGGTGCTCACGTCCATGTCTCCTTGATACGCGCCGGCCGCCGCTCCCGTACGGGATACGGGAGCGGCGGCCGGACGAAAACGGTGCGCGTGGGGATCAGGCCTCCGCGGCCTCGTCGCCCTCGGTCTCCTCGCCCTCCGGGGCCTCCTCGGCCTGGGCGGCCAGGACCTGGAGGACGACCGCGTCGGCGTCGACGGCCAGCGAGACGCCGTTCGGCAGGGTGATGTCCTTGGCGTGGACGGAGGCGCCGGCCTCCAGGCCCTCCACGGACACGGTGACCTGCTCGGGGATGTGCGTGGCCTCGGCCTCGACCGGCAGCGCGGCCAGGACGTGCTCCAGCAGGTTGCCGCCCGCGGCCAGCTCGCCCTCGGCGACGACCGGGATCTCGACGTTGACCTTCTCGCCGCGCTTGACCAGCAGCAGGTCGACGTGCTCGATGAAGCCCTTCAGCGGGTCGCGCTGCACGGACTTCGGAATCGCCAGCTCGTTGGACTTGCCGTCGATGTCCAGCGAGATCAGGACGTTCGGCGTGCGCAGCGCCAGCAGCAGCTCGTGGCCCGGCAGGGTCAGGTGCAGCGGCTCGGAGCCGTGCCCGTACAGGACGCCGGGGACCTTGTTGTCACGGCGGATACGGCGGGCGGCGCCCTTGCCGAACTCGCTGCGCGTACCGGCGGAGATCTTCACCTCGGACATGCTCTTCACTCCTCGTAGAAAGTAGGGACTGTGGTCACCCGGCCTACGAACGGCCTGCTACGAAGAGCGCGTCGATAACGGACCGCCGTGTCCGCGCAAACGGAAACGGCCTCCCTCGCCGAGCAACTGGAGCAGTCTACTCGGCCAGGGAGGCCGGATCCAAAACGATCTGGGACGATCGCCGGAGTGATCGTTACTGCTCGTCGAACAGGCTGGTGACGGAACCGTCCTGGAACACCTCGCGCACCGCGCTGGCGATGGTGGGCGCGATCGACAGCACGGTGATCTTGTCCAGCTCCAGCTCGCCCGGCGTGGGCAGCGAGTCGGTGAACACGAACTCGCTCACCTTGGAGTTCTTCAGCCGGTCGGCGGCCGGACCGGACAGCACGCCGTGCGTGGCGGTCACGATGACGTCCTCGGCGCCGTGCGCGAACAGGGCGTCGGCGGCGGCGCAGATGGTGCCGCCGGTGTCGATCATGTCGTCCACCAGCACGCAGATGCGGCCCTCGACGTCACCGACGACCTCGTGCACGGTGACCTGGTTGGCCACGTCCTTGTCGCGCCGCTTGTGCACGATGGCCAGCGGCGCGCCCAGGCGGTCGCACCAGCGGTCGGCGACCCGCACCCGGCCGGCGTCCGGGGAGACGATCGTCAGCTTGTCGCGGTCCACCTTGCTGCCCACGTAGTCCGCCAGCAGCGGCAGCGCGAACAGGTGGTCCACCGGGCCGTCGAAGAAGCCCTGGATCTGGTCGGTGTGCAGGTCGACGGCGAGGATCCGGTCGGCGCCCGCGGTCTTCATCAGATCGGCCACCAGACGCGCCGAGATGGGTTCACGGCCGCGGTGCTTCTTGTCCTGCCGGGCGTAACCGTAGAACGGCACGATGACGGTGATGGAGCGGGCCGACGCGCGCTTGAGCGCGTCGATCATGATCAGCTGCTCCATGATCCACTTGTTGATCGGGGCGGTGTGGCTCTGGATCAGGAAGCAGTCCGCGCCGCGGGCCGACTCCTGATACCGCACGTAGATCTCGCCGTTGGCGAAGTCGAACGCCTTCGTCGGGACGACCCCGACACCCAGCTCGTGGGCGATCGCCTCGGCAAGCTCGGGGTGGGCGCGGCCGGAGAAGAACATCATCTTCTTCTCGCCGGTCGTCTTGATCCCGGTCACAGCACTGTCTCCTCGGAGGGTGTTCGCAGCTGGGTGTCGAGATGACCTCGTCAACCGTGCGCGAGAGGCCGTCTCAGCTGGTGGGGTGCGGGTGTGCACTTATCACGGTACGCCGTCGCGGACGCACCTGTTTCCGGTCAGGCTTCGCCTTCCGCCCTCGGGGTCGCCGCCTCGGCCGCCTTCGCCGCCGCGCTCCCGGGGCGCTTGCGCTCCACCCAACCCTCGATATTCCGCTGCTGGCCGCGGGCCACGGCCAGCGAACCCGGCGGCACGTTCTTCGTGATCACCGAGCCGGCGGCGGTGTAGGCGCCGTCCCCGACCGTGACCGGAGCCACAAACATGTTGTCCGAACCGGTGCGGCAGTGCGACCCGATCGTGGTGTGGTGCTTGTCCTGGCCGTCGTAGTTCACGAACACGCTCGCGGCGCCGATGTTCGTGTACTCGCCGATCGTCGCGTCGCCCACGTACGACAGGTGCGGCACCTTCGTGCCCTCGCCGATCCGGGCGTTCTTCGTCTCGACGTACGTGCCGACCTTCGACTTCAGGCCGAGCCGGGTCCCCGGCCGCAGATAGGCGTACGGCCCCACGGACGCCTCCGGGCCGACCACCGCGCCGTCCGAGACGGTGTTGTCCACCCGCGCCCCGGCGCCCACCTTGGTGTCGGTCAGCCGGCTGTTCGGGCCGACCACGCTGCCCTCGGCCAGGTGCGTGGCGCCGTGCAGCTGCGTGCCCGGCAGCACGGTCACGTCCTGCGCGAACGTCACCGTCACGTCCACCCACGTCGTCGCCGGGTCCACGACGGTCACCCCGGAGAGCATCGCCGCGGTCAGCAGCCGCTCGTTCAGGGTGCGCCGCGCCTCGCCCAGCTGCACCCGGTTGTTGATGCCCGCGATCTCCCGGTGGTCGCCGGCCACGCTGGCGCCGACGCGGTGCCCGGCCTCGCGCAGGATGCCGAGGACGTCGGTGAGGTACTCCTCGCCCTGGCTGTTGTTCGTGCGCACCTTGCCCAGCGCGTCGGCCAGCAGCCGCCCGTCGAAGGCGAACACCCCGGAGTTGATCTCGCGGACGGCCAGTTCGGCCTCGGTGGCGTCCTTGTGCTCGACGATCGCCGTCACCGCGCCGCTCGCGGCGTCGCGCACGATCCGGCCGTACCCGGTGGCGTCGGGCACCTCGGCGGTCAGCACCGTGACGGCGTTGCCGTCCGCGGTGTGCGCGGCGGCCAGGTCGCGCAGCGTCCCGGCGGTCAGCAGCGGGGTGTCCCCGCACACCACGATGACGGTGCCCTCGACGGAGCCGCCCAGCTCCTGAAGCCCCATGCGGACGGCGTGCCCGGTGCCCTTCTGCTTCTCCTGCACGGCGGTGCGGGCCTCGGCGTCGATCTCCGCGAGGTGCGCGGTCACCTTCTCCCGCGCGTGCCCGACCACGACGACCAGGTTCTCCGGGTTCAACTCACGCGCGGCGGCCAGGACATGGCCGACCAGGGAACGGCCGCAGATCTCGTGCAGGACCTTGGGTGTGGCCGACTTCATACGGGTGCCCTCACCCGCTGCGAGAACGACGACGGCTGCCGGGCGAATGGCGCTCACGGGATGCCCTTCGGCTTTTGGGTGGGGTGGACATCCGCAGGATACCGGGGCGGTCGGGCGGGGGTACGAGAGCGGGTCCCGGCCCGAGGGGGCCGGGACCCGTGGTGCGGTCTCGCGCGCTGTGGCTCCCGGAGAAGGATTCGAACCCTCATTCAACGGACCAAAACCGTTTGTCCTGCCCTTAGACGATCCGGGATCGGCGGCCGCGCGACGCCCGCGGGAATCCGATGCGCTGATCGGTCCCGGTGATCGGCTCCGCGTCCGGACACCACTATGCCGTACCCGGCGCCTTCACCGCGACGGTGTCCGCCCGCGACGACGGTCCCGGGACGCCGGGGGCGCCGGGCCGCGGCGGGGGCCGCGGCGTCGCGCGTACCTGCTGGGCGGTACGCGAAACTCGCCGGAAAAGCCGGTGCGGCCGCCCGTAGGCTGGACGCATGACCACGACGGGGGAAGAGCACGCCACGGCCCTGACCGGGCCGTGGTGGTGGACGCGGTGGCGCAGCGCGCTGTTCGACGGGAGCCTGGCGCTGGCGTCGGCCGCCGAGTGCGCGGCGGAGGGCGTGCCGTTCGCGCGGGACGCGGGGATCCCGCTGACCGCCGGGCTGGTGTTCGGACTGCTGGCCGGTTCGGTGCTGCTGATCCGGCGGCGCTGGCCGATAGCCGTGGTGCTGGTGGCGATCGCCGTCACACCGGCCCAGATGGGCTTCCTGATGGGCATCGTCGGCCTCTACACCCTCGCCACCTGCGAGCTGCCGCGCCGCGTCATCGGGGCCCTGGCCGGGATGTCGCTGTTCGGCACGATGATCGTGACGTTCGTGCGGGTGCGGCAGGACATGGCGCGGGGGGACTTCACGCTGGGCGACTGGTTCGTCCCGTTCGCCGCCGTCACCACCTCGCTCGGCCTCACCGCGCCGCCGCTGCTGCTCGGCCTGTACGTCGGCGCCCGGCGGCGGCTCATGGAGTCCCTGCGCGAGCGGGCGGACAGCCTGGAGCGGGAGCTGCAACTGCTCGCGGAGCGGGCGGAGGAACGGGCCGAGTGGGCCCGCAGCGAGGAACGGACCCGGATCGCCCGGGAGATGCACGACGTGGTCGCGCACCGGGTGAGTCTGATGGTCGTGCACGCCGCCGCCCTTCAGGCGGTGGCGCGCAAGGACCCCGAGAAGGCGGTGAAGAACGCCGCGCTGGTGGGCGACATGGGCCGGCAGGCGCTGACCGAGCTGCGCGAGATGCTCGGGGTGCTGCGCAGCGGCGGCGAGGAGCAGGGGCGTGAACGCCGGGAGCGGGTCGCGGCGGCCTCGGTGCCGCTGGTCGCGGTCGGCGTCGCCGCGGCTGCCGCTGCCGCCGCCTCCCGGGCCGCCGACGAGCCGGGCGGCGCGGAGGGGCCGAGCCTGGCCGAGCTGGCGGAGCTGGTCGGGCAGTCGGCGGCGGCCGGGATGGTCGTGGACCTCACCGTGCAGGGCGAGGCGCGGGAGTACGGCGCGGAGATCGAGCAGACCGCGTACCGGGTGGTGCAGGAGGCGCTGACCAACGTCCACAAGCACGCCGGGGGCGCGAAGACGTACGTACGGCTCGCGCACCGGTCGGCGGAGATCGCGATGCAGGTGGAGAACGAGCCGCCGCCCGAGCAGGCGTCGGCCCCGCCGGTCCGCCTGCCGTCCGGCGGCAACGGCCTGCTCGGCATGCGGGAACGGGTCCACGCCCTGGGCGGCGTCTTCGTCTCGGGCCCGACGGACACGGGTGGCTTCCGGGTGTCGGCGGTGATCCCGGCCACGGCGTAGGCGGGGGCGCGGGCACGGACGGCGCCCGACCCCGGTCAGCCTGGGGTCAGGCGGGCGGGGGTCGTGCCGGAGATCAGGGTGGTCAGGGCCTGGTCGACGTCGGGGCCGAGGTACCAGTCGCCGGTGTGGTCGAGGGCGTAGACGCGGCCCTCGGCGTCGATGGCCAGCAGCGCCTGGCTGTCGGTCTCGGCGCCCAGCGGGCAGACCTCGGTGCCGAGGGCGCGGCCGAGGTCGCCGAGGGTGCGGGCCATGTGCAGGCCGTGCATCGGGTCGACGTGCAGGTCCACGGGGGCGATCTGGCGGCCGGGCCCGGTCGGCGAGAGGCGCAGGCCGCCGAACTCCGCCCACGCCTCCACCGCGGCCGGGAAGACGCAGTGCCGGTGGCCGGCCGGCGAGGCGTGCTCGCGCAGCGCGTCGGCCCAGATCTCGGCCTGCTTTATGTCCCAGCGCCCCGGCTGCCAGCCGGCGGCGCGCAGCGCGGCGTCCACGGGCACGGCGAAGCGGGTCGAGTTCCCCGCCTGTCCGCGCGGGGCCGGGATCTCGGGCGAGGGGTGGTGGTCGGCGTGCATCTGCTCTTCGTTCGTCGCGGCGGTGGTGCGGCCCCGTCGGGCCGGCCTGTCGTACGGGCCCGCCCTGCGGGCCGGTGCGTCAGCCGTCGCCGCCCGAGGGGTCGACGACACGGACGCCGAAGTGGGCGCTGAGCGCGGTGCACGCCCGGCAGGGCGGGGCGAAACCGCCGTGCAGCGGGTCGCCGTCCTCCCGGATCCGGCGGGCCGTCAGCTTGGCCTGCTTGAGCGCCTTGCGGGCCTCGCCGTTGGTCATCGGTTTGCGCGCGGCGCGTTTGCTGCGGGCGCCGTCGGCGGCGCTGATGTGCCGGGAGATGAGGATGGTCTCCGCGCAGCGGCCCGTGAACCGGTCGCGCTGGGCGCTGGTGAGGGTGTCGAGGAAGTCCTGCACGAGCGGGTGCAGCGCGGGCGGCTCCTCGCCGCGGGCGGCGGTGCCGGTGAGGGTGGCGCCGCGCACGGAGAGGGCGGCGGCGACGGCGGGCAGTATCCCGTCGCGGCGGTGCCGGAGGGCGGGGGCGTGCGGCGTCCCGGTGCTGCTCCAGCCGATCCGCGGGTCGCCCAAGGCGCCGGTCCGCGGCCCCGTCTGCGTCGCTTTCATGATCATCATTCCCCTCCGGAGCATCCCCCCGAAGGACACAGAGTGCCAAATCGCGTGGCCGCTGTGGAAGCTGGGGCGGCGCGACACGCCCTGTTCGGGGCGGTGCGTCACGGCGGGGTGACGGCTGGTCACGGCGGCGGCCGTCCGCGCCCGCGGGGGCGGGGCGCGGGGGACCGGCGGGTCGCGGGCCGGTGGGCGGTGGCCCGGTGACCGGGGTCGTCGTACCGCATAGGCTGTCGGCACGCCGGCGCGCCGCGGTGCGTGCGGCCCACGCGTGGCGAGGAAGCGCGCGTGGCAGGGAAGTAGTCGATACGGGTCTCGGCGGCGCCGGTGCGGAACCGGCCGGTCGCCGCGGGCCGTACAGAGCGCCGCAGGGGGCAACCGCCATGACGACAGGTCGGCTCGGGCTGGGCGTGCCACCCGGCCGCCAGGCCGCAGGACAGGCCGCGCCGCCGAACGCGGCCTACGCCGGGCAGAACGTGCACTTCCCGGACCCCGTCCGGGCCGCCCGCCACCCCAGGGGGGTGCGGGTGGACGAGCACGGCTTCCCCGACTTCTCGCCGTACGCGCGGGCCGCGGTGGAGATCGCCGAGCCGCCGGAGGGCTTCGGCGTCGACGAGTTGCGGCTGACGGACTACGTCTCGGCCAACGCGGCGCTGGCCGCCTCCGGGCACGAACTGTGGGACACGGTGCCGAGCGTGGCCACCCCGCACGGCTGGACCTGGCACCACGTGGCCGGCGGCCGGCGCCTGGAGCTGGTCCCGGTCGAGGTGAAGGCGCTGCTGCGCCACCACGGCGGCATCGCGACCGCGAACGTCGACCAGGCCAAGCGCGGCACCCGGCCGTTGCAGGAGACGCGGCCGGCCCACTTCGGGCTGCCGAAGTCGGGCGTCGCGGTCCTGGAGGAGCAGGTGCAGGGCGTCGAGGAGGACCTCGGCTACCGGCTGCCGGGCCCCTACCGGTCCTTCCTGAAGGCGGCGGGCGGCTGCGCGCCGGTCGGCACCGCGCTCGACGCGGAGCTGGGCCTGCTGATCGACCAGCCGTTCTTCACGGTGCGCGACGAGGCGGCCGTCAACGACCTGGTGTACGTCAACAAGTGCCTGCGCGACCACCTCACCAAGGACTACCTGGGAGTGGCGTTCGTGCAGGGCGGACTGCTCGCCGTGAAGGTGAAGGGCGAGCGGGCCGGTTCGGTGTGGTTCTGCGCGTACGACGACGTACGGGACGTGGACCCGGCGTGGCCGCAGGCGGAGCGCGTGGAGCGGCTGCTGCTGCCGTGCGGCGCGGACTTCGACGCGTTCCTGTCCCGCCTCGCGGGTTCGCCGCCGGAGCTGGAGACGGTGGCGAACCTGATGGTGGACGGCGGGTTCGCGCACGTCGTCCCCGTCTCTTCCGAGTCGTCGGTGGGGGAGTGAGCTGAAGCGATGGTGACGTTCGCGCAGGCGCAGGAGCGCGCCGAGGAGTGGATCAACGGCGACGTGCCGGCGTACCAGCACCGCGAGGTGCGGGTACGGGAGTTCGAGCTCGGTTTCGTGGTGTGGGCCGAGGACCGCGCGGAGGGGCCGCGGTCGGACGGCGGCGCGCAGCGGCTGGTGCTCGCCCGGGACAGCGGCGAGGCCACGCTGTGGCCCGCGCTGCCGGTCGGCGAGGTGATCCGCCGCTACGAGGAGGAGTACGGCCGCACGGACACCGTCGAGGACGCCGTGCCGGCGCCCGCGGCCCGGGTGGACCTCAACCAGACGTCCTTCCTGCTGACTCCTCCGGAGTGGCTGCAGGAGGCCGCCGACCGGATGGGCATCCCGGACCGACGGGACTCGGGGGGCGGTACGGAGGGCGGTGACGGGGGCGGTACGGGAGCCGGTACTGGGAGCGGTCCCGGGGGCGGCGGTGCGGGGACTGGTGCTGGTGCCGGTTTGGGTGCCGGTGCCGGTGCCGGTGCCGGTTTGGGTGCCGGTGCCGGTCGGGTGCCGGCCGAGACTCAGGCGGGGGTGCCGGCGGGCGCGGCCGCTGGGGCGCCGGGCGCTCCCGAGGTGCCGGCCGGGGCGACCCCGTGGGCCGGTACGGACACCAACGCCGACGCGGGGGAGGACCGTTCCGTCCCGCTGCCCGCGACCGTGTTCGCGCCGCCGCTGAGCGAGGCGGACGGCGGGGCCCCGTCGTCCGGCGCCACCCCGGACGCCAAGACGGCGTTGATCGCCGGCGGCAGCCAACTCCCGCGCACGGCCGTGGCGCCGGCCCTCGGCGACGCTGACGCGCCGAGCGCGCAGGGTGCTTCGCACGCCCCGGGCACGCCCGGCGCCCCTCGGGGCAACGTGCCGCCCCCGCCGCCGGGCGGCCCGTCGTACGGCGCCCCGCAGGGGACCGGCGCGCAGGACCCCCCGGCGGCGCCCGGCACTCCGCCGCCTCCGCCTCCGGCGCGTCCCGGCACTCCGCCGTCCGGGCCGTCCGCTCCGCCCGCGTCGGTCCCGGGCGGTCCCGGTACTCCGCCGCCTCCGCCTTCCGGCGGTCCCGGTGTCCCGCCTCCGGCGGGTCCTGGTACTCCGCCGCCTCCGCCCTCGGGCGGTCCTGGTACCGCGCCGCCTCCGCCGCCGGGTGGTCCCGGTGCTCCGGCGCCCGGCGGCGCGCCGTACGGGTACCCGCAGGGGCCGGGCGCGTCGGCGACCCCGCCGCCCGGCGGGCGGCCGCTGCCGCCGAACGCCGGTGACATCGCCGACGCCGCGACCAGCAAGGCGGCCCCGCCGCCGCGCCGCGGCCGGGGCGGTGCGAACACGCCCCCGCCGCCCGGCGCTCCCGGTGTGCCGGGCGGGCGGCAGCCCGGTGTCCCCGCGACGCCCCCGCCCGGTGCGCCGGAGGCGCCCGGTGGGTACGTGCGCACCCAGTTCGTCTCGTCGCTCGGCCCCGACGGACCCGAGGGCGCGGCAGCGCCGACCGGCCCGACCGGCCAGACCGGCCCGCAGGCCCCGGGTGCGCCCGGCGCACCCGGCGGCGCGCCTCCGGGCGGCGTCCACCACGCCGCCACGATGCTGGCCGACCCCCACCAGCCCGGCGCCCCGCAACCACCCGGCACCCCCGGTACTCCCGGCGCTCCCGGAGCCCCCGGCACGCCGGGCGTCCCCGGGGCCGGACCGGGCGGCGTGCACCACGCGGCGACCATGCTGGCCGGCCCGCCACAGGGCGCCCCCGGCGGTCCTGGCGCCCCCGGCGGCCCGAACCTGCCCCCGCCGCCGCCCCCGCAGGGCGGACCAGGCATGCCGCCTCCGCCCCCGCAGGGTGGTCCCGGCATGCCGCCGCCCCCGCCGGGCGGTCCCGGCGTGCCCTCCGGCGGCCCGCGGCCCATGCCGCCGGGCGGCGGGCAGCCGCCGGTCGGACCGCCCGTCGCGGGCCCGCCCGCGGCCGGGCCGCCTCCGGCGTACGGCTACCCGCCGCAGGGGCAGCCGACGGTCGGGCCCGGCTATCAGGCGGTGCTGCGCTACCGCGCGCAGGACGGCTCCGAACAGCAGCTGATCCGGCGCTCCGCGCCGGGCACCCCGCACCCGGAGTGGCAGATCTTCCACGAGCTGCGCGCCATGAACGTGCCGCCGGACCAGGTGCTGGAGCTGCACACCGAGCTGGAGTCGTGCCGGCTGCCGGGCGCGTACTGCGCGCGGATGATCGCCGAGCAGTGGCCGCAGGCCCGGATCACCTCGATCGCGCCGTACGGTACCGACCACGCGAGCCGTCAGCAGGGCATGGGTCAACTCCTGGCGCACCAGGGCGAGTTGCACCAGGTGGCCGACGGTCCGGCCCGGCCGGCCCCGGTGCGCGCGCCGCTGCCGCCGGTCCAGCCCGTGCCGCCGATCCCGCCGGAGGGCGTCGCGCAGGAGCTGGGCGCGGCCTTCGGGCCGGGTGTCTTCCGGTTCGAGCAGGCGGCGGTCTCCCGGCAGGGCGTGCCGCCGGTCGTCGCGCACACGCTGGTGGTGGCGGGTCTGCCGCTGGACATGGGCCCGTTCTTCTGGGCGCAGGCCCAGCCGGGCCGGCCGGTGCCGACGCTGGCGGAACTGGCCGCCGAGCGCGGTGTGCGGCCGGCGCCGGACGCGGGCTCGTACCTGGTGATGGGCAGCGACTTCGGCAAGGCGATCTGCGTGCAGTACGGCACGGCCAACATCGTGGCGGTGCCGGTGGAGGCGGGGCCGGGCGGTACGTCCGTGCCGCCGCAGTTCGTGAACACCGGACTGCCGGAGTTCGCGCGCTGCCTGGCGCTGCTCGGACGGATGTGGCGGCTGCGCTACGGCCTGAACCAGGAGCAGGCGGGCCGCTGGACCGTCGACTTCCAGGCCCAGCTCGCCGCCCTCGACCCGGCGGCGCTCGGCTCGCCGGAGAGCTGGTGGTCGGTGCTGCTGGAGCAGATGTGGGACGGACTGCTCTGAGCGGGTGAACGCCTGACGGAGCGCGAGGCCGGGCCCGGTCGGACGACCGGGCCCGGCCCTTCGGCATGTCCGGGCGTCCGACCGCCGGTCACTCGTCCGGAGTGTCGCGTTATGTACATTTCCGTCCTATACATCAAGATGTCCGCGCAATCACCGTGACGCGTTCCCCCCTGTCCGGACGTGCCCAGACGTGGCCGGGCGGGTCCGGACGTGTCCAACTGGTCGGATTCGGCGGAGAGGGTTCGGGATGAGCAGCGCCTCCAGGTCATCGACGTCGTGCGCGGCATCGGCGTCACAGGCGTCACCGGCGCCGCCTGCACCGGTGACGCCGGCGGCGGACCCGGTCCACGGCTTCGTCGTCGGACGGGGGCGCGGCTACCGGCCCGACCAGGTGGACGCGTACGCGGACGCCCTCTCCGCGGACCGGGACGCGGCCTGGGAGCGGGCCGCCCGGCTGACGGTCCTTGCCAGGCACATGGAGGAGGAGGTCGAGGAACTGCGCGAGACGGTCGCCCAACTGGCCGAGCAGGACTACGAGTCGCTGGGGCAGGGCGCCCGGCGGCTGTACGAGCTGGGGCGGCAGGAGGCCGACGCCGTACGGGACCGGGCGCGGCGCGAGGCCCGGCGCACGACGGAGGCGGCGCGCACGGGCGCCGAGGCCGTGCTCCAGGACGCGCGGGCGTACGCCGACGCGGTGCGGGCGCAGGCCGAGGAGTGGGCCAGGCGCAGGCAGCGCGCGGCCCAGGCGGTGGCCGAGGGGCTGCGGATCGCGGTGCGGCACGACGTGCGGGACTGCCGGAGCGAGGCGTTGAAGGTGCTGCGCGAGGCGCGCCGCGCCACCGACCGGATCCTCGCCGACCAGGACCGCGACCATGCCGAGCGGCTGGTCGCGGCGGAACGGGAACTGGCCGGCCGGCAGGCCGCCGCGGAGGCCGAGCAGGCCGCTCGGCTGGCCGCCGTCGAGGCGACGCTGCGCGAGGCGGAGCAGTCGCTCGCCGACGCGCGGGAGGCGGCGCGGCGCGGTCCGGAGCAGGCGCGGGCGCGGGCGTCGGAGGTGGTGGCCGAGGCGCGGCGGCAGGCGGAGCGGACCGCCCGGGAGACCGAGCGGGTGCTGCGCGTGCACGGCGAGGTGTGGGACGGCATGCGCGCCCAGATGGACACCGTCCAGGACAGCATCACGGCCCTGACCGGACGGGCGGCCCGGGTCCCGCAGTGACCTGCTCACCCGCCGCCGGACAGCCCCTAGGGGTTGCTCCGTAGGCGGGTCGGGGGCGGGTTCGTCCCGCCGGAGGACGAGAGGGTCGACGGCGCGTCCTTAACCTGGTTTTACGCCGTGGGGGGCGGCCAGCCGCACCGAGGGGGGTGGGGTTTTCCCCCGCCGAACAGGGTGCCGGGCACCAGCGCGCAGCGGCCCCGCACCGGCCAGACTCTTCGACGTACCGCAGACGTACCGCAGACGCACCGCAGACGCACCGCAGGCGTACCGAAGACGCACCGGACAGGACCGGCGGTCCGCATCCGCCCGCCTCGGCGGTATTCACCCGCACCCACCCGCATCCGCCGCGAGTCCGCGCTCGCCACCAGACCGACATAGGAGACTTACCGTGACAACGGCTGTGACCATTCCCAGGCACGGGGGTACTGGAGGGGCTACGGCCGTCGCCGCACGGGCGCGGCAGGTCGTGAAGGCGTACGGGGCCGGGGAGACCCGCGTCGTCGCCCTCGACCACGTCGACGTGGACATCGCCCGCGGCCGGTTCACCGCGATCATGGGCCCCTCCGGGTCCGGCAAGTCCACCCTGATGCACTGCCTGGCCGGACTGGACACCGTGACGAGCGGTCACATACATCTGGCCGACACCGAGATCACCGGTCTGAAGGACAAGAAGCTCACGCGGCTGCGCCGGGACCGGATCGGCTTCATCTTCCAGGCGTTCAACCTGCTGCCCACCCTGAGCGCGATCGAGAACATCACCCTCCCCATGGACATAGCCGGCCGCAAGCCGGACCGGCAGTGGCTGGAGCGGGTGGTGGAGACCGTCGGCCTGGCCGGCCGCCTCAAGCACCGGCCGAACCAGCTCTCCGGCGGCCAGCAGCAGCGCGTGGCCGTGGCCCGGGCGCTGGCCGCCCGGCCCGAGATCATCTTCGGCGACGAGCCGACCGGCAACCTCGACTCGCGGGCCGGCGCCGAGGTCCTCGGCTTCCTGCGCAGGTCCGTGGACGAGCTGGGGCAGACCATCGTGATGGTCACCCACGACCCGGTCGCCGCCTCCTACGCCGACCGCGTCCTCTACCTCGCCGACGGCCGCATCGTCGACGAGATGCACCGGCCGACCGCCGAGGCCGTCCTGGACCGGATGAAGGACTTCGACGCGCGGGGGCGTACGTCATGACCGTGCTGAGAACCTCGCTGCGCAACTTCTTCGCGCACAAGGGGCGCATGGCGCTCTCGGCGGTGGCGGTGCTGCTCTCGGTGGCCTTCGTCTGCGGCACCCTGGTGTTCACCGACACGATGAACACCACGTTCGACAAGCTGTTCAACGCCACCGCCTCCGATGTGACGGTCAGCGCGAAGGGCGCCTCCGACACCGGCGAGACGACCTCCCGCACCGGCAAGCCGCCGGTCCTGCCGGCCTCCGTGGTCGACGCGGTGCGCGGGACGAAGGGCGTCGCCGAGGCCGAGGGAACGGTGTTCTCCACCTCCGTCACCGTCGTCGACCACGACCTGGACAAGCTCTCGCCCAGCAGCGGCGCGCCGACCATCGTCGGCAACTGGAACGGCAACGACGCCCGCACCATGAAGATCGTCTCCGGTACCGCGCCCAAGGGTCCGGACCAGGTCATGGTGGACGCGGACACCGTCGACAAGCACCACCTGAAGCTCGGCGACGAGATCGGCGTCATCACCGCCGTCGGCACGCACCACGCCCGCGTCTCGGGCGTCGCCGCCTTCACCGTCACCAACCCCGGCGCCGCGGTCTTCTACCTGGACACCCGCACCGCCCAGCAGATCCTGGTCGGCCGGACCGGCGTCTACACCGGCGTCAACGTCACCGCCGCCCCGGGCGTCGGCGACGACCGGCTGAAGCAGAACGTGACGGCCGCGCTCGGCGCCGGCTACCAGGTGCAGACCGCCAAGGAGGTCGCCGACGCCAACCGCAAGGAACTGGGCGGCTTCCTGGACGTGATGAAGTACGCCATGCTCGGCTTCGCCGGGATCGCCTTCCTCGTCGGCATCTTCCTGATCGTCAACACCTTCTCCATGCTGGTCGCCCAGCGCACCCGCGAGATCGGCCTGATGCGGGCCATCGGCTCCTCCCGCAAGCAGGTCAACCGCTCCGTCCTCGTCGAGGCGCTGCTCCTCGGCGTCGTCGGGTCCGCCCTCGGGGTCGGCGCCGGGGTCGGGATCGCGGTCGGCCTGATGAAGCTCATGGGCGCCATGGGCATGCACCTGTCCACCGCCGATCTGACGGTCGCCTGGACCACCCCGGCCCTCGGTCTGCTCCTCGGCGTGGTGGTCACCGTCCTGGCGGCCTACCTGCCCGCCCGGCGCGCCGGGAAGATCTCGCCGATGGCCGCGCTGCGCGAGGCGGGCGCCCCGGCCGACGCCCGGGCCGGCGCCGTACGGGCCCTGATCGGTCTGGTGCTGAGCGGCGCCGGCGGCTGGAGCCTGCGCCTGGCCGCCACCGCCGACCAGGCCAAGGACGGCTCGGCGTGGCTCGGACTCGGCGTGGTGCTGACCCTGGTCGGCCTGATCGCCGTCGGACCCCTGCTCGCCGCCGGTCTGGTGCGCGTCCTCGGCGCGCTCCTGCTGCGGGTCTTCGGTCCGGTCGGCCGGATGGCCGAGCGCAACGCGCTGCGCAACCCGCGCCGCACCGGCGCCACCGGCGCGGCGCTGATGATCGGCCTCGCCCTGGTGGCCTGCCTGTCGGTGGTGGGCTCCTCGATGGTGGCCTCGGCCACCGACGAGCTGGACAGGTCGGTCGGCGCCGACTTCATCGTGCAGGCCGGCGACGGCGCCAAGCCCCTGACCCCGGCCATGGTGAAGGCGATCCGGGACACGCCCGGCCTCACGAACGTCTCCCGCCTCAAGGAGGTGCCCGCCGAGCTGACCCTGCCCGACGGCGGCGTCCACAAGCAGAGCCTGTACGCCACCGACCCGGCCTACCCGAAGGACGTACGGCGCACGACCCTCTCGGGCCGCCAGTCCGACGTCTACGGGCGCGACGCGATGTCGGTCGGGTCGGACTTCGCCGGCAAGTACGGCGTCAAGGTCGGCGACACGCTCAAGGTCGCCTTCGAGGACGGGCGCGCGGCGCGGCTGCGGGTGGTCGCGGTGACCTCGGACGACACCGCGATCGACAAGGGGAAGATGTACACGGCCATCACCACCGCCGGCCGGTACATCCCGGCGGACCGGATGCCGCTGGACCTCGGGGTGCTCGCCGGCAACGGCGGCGACGAACAGCAGGTCTACGCCGCGCTCAGGAAGGCGGTGGCGGCGGACCCGTCGGTGTCGGTCATGGACCGCGCCGACTACAAGAAGGACCTGCGCGAACAGATCGGACAGCTGCTCAACATGGTCTACGGCCTGCTCGCCCTGGCGATCGTGGTCGCGGTCCTGGGCGTGGTCAACACCCTGGCGCTGTCGGTGGTGGAGCGCACCCGGGAGATCGGCCTGATGCGGGCCCTGGGCCTCTCCCGGCGCCAGCTGCGCCGCATGATCAGGCTGGAGTCGGTGGTCATCGCCCTGTTCGGCGCGCTGCTGGGGCTCGGCCTGGGCATGGGCTGGGGCGCGACCGCGCAGAAGCTGCTCGCCCTGGAGGGCATGAAGGTGCTGGACGTCCCCTGGCCGACGATCACCGGCGTCTTCGTCGGATCGGCCTTCGTGGGTCTGCTCGCGGCCCTGGTGCCGGCGTTCCGGGCGGCCCGGATGAACGTCCTGAACGCGATCGCGACGGACTAGGCCACCCGGGGGAAACGGTGGACGGCGGGGCGCGGAGACTCGGTCTCCGCGCCCCGCCGTCCGTGTGTGCGGCCCGCTCGGCGCGTTCGGCGCGCCCGGGGCGTTCGGCGTTCCCCCTGGGAGGAAGGCCGGGGGCGGTGGCCGGTCAGCCGGCGGCGCTGACCGCGCCGTAGTACGTCCTGGCGGTCTTGCGGCAGGCCGCCTTCAGCCGCGCGCGCTGCGACGCCGGGTACGGGTCGGCCCAGGGCCGGTAGTCGCAGGCGCTGTACAGGTCCCGCAGGAGGGCCTTGTCGACGCGCTTCTTGTGGTCCTTCTTGAAGTAGTAGTTGCCCACCAGCGACTTGTAGTTGCGGTAGCCGAAGTCGTGACGCCAGCAGGCCATCTTGAAGTTGTAGCCGCCGGGCAGCGTGTCCGGTGAGCTGGTGCAGTAATCGGTCTTCCAGCTGAACTTGTACTTGTCGATCGCCTGCTTGTGGGCGAGGTGCTGGTTCATCGCGTCCAGCCACCGGCCGGTGGAGGCGTTCGAATCCTCGGTGAGGCTCTTCATTTTGGAGAGCTTCTGCGCTTTGGTCGGAGCGGCGGCCGCGACGGCGGCGGAATGTCCGCTCGACGCCGTGGAATCCGCGAGGGCGGGCGCCGCGCCGGCGCCGAGGAGAACGCCCGAGAGGGCGATTCCGGACAGTGTGCTGCGCAACTTGGTCAAGGCTGCTTTCCTTTTCCCCGTGGAGATGGCGGCGCAACGATGGCATGTCCGCCCCTCGGGGGCAATTGACTTGTCCGGCGGATGTCGTTCCGGAAATACGGAATTTCCCGCTCCATGCCGTCCGGCCTCGCCGTATGCATCGGTCGGGCGGCTTTATACCAGTCTCGCTATATGCCGTGGGCGAAATGTTCCGGGCCGCTTCGGGCGAGGGCGGTGGAAAGCTCAGATGTTGCTCAACCGGGCGGCCGCCGGCGTCGCTTTCCGGTTAGCCTCCGGAGGTCCGTCCCCGTGTGGGGATTTCGTCGCTGTCGAGCGATGCGGGAGTCAGGATGCGTCATCAACGGGGGATGACCGGTAAGCGCGCCGGGTGCGGGACGATTCCCGGCGAAAAGCTGGAGGAGGCGCTCGGGCGGGCCGTGCGCGAAGGGCGCCGGAAAACCGGAATGACGCAGACCCGGCTCGCCGAACTGTCCGGTCTCACCCAGGCGGCGATTTCCCGGCTGGAGCACGGCAGATGCATGCCGACCCTGCCCCTGCTGGAACGGATAGCCCAGGCTCTCGGCTCGGCCCTGCTCGTCGCGGTCGAGCCGGGCCGCGGGGTGACCGTCACCTTCGCCGCGGCCGCGGAGAAGTCCACCGCGGCGACCGGCACCGCCACCGTGGCCACCGGCACCCCCACCGTGGCCACCGCGGCCACCGGCACCCCCACCGCGGCGACCGGCACCGCCACCGCAGCCACCCGCACCGCCGCCCCCGCCTCCGCGGCCCGCGCCCCCGCCCCCGCCGCCGCCCCTGCGGGCGACCCCGCCCCGCCGTCCTCCCGCCGCCGCCCGGCCGCCCGGCCGGGACGGTCCGGGGTGTGGGCGGGTGCGGCGACTTCGCCGTCGGCGTCGTAGGCTGGCAGCCCCGGCCCGTGAGACGTGTCGGGCTGTTTGCGTTGGCCCTCCCCGGGATGGAAGCCCCCATGAGCCTGCACGGTCTGCTCGACGCCGTCGTCAAGGACACCGCCCTCGCGGAAGCGATCGCCGCCGCGGCCGACGGCAACCGCACGCACGTCGACGTGGTGGGGCCGCCCGCCGCCCGGCCCTTCGCGGTCGCCGCCCTCGCCCGCGAGTCCGGCCGGCCCGTGCTCGCCGTCACGGCGACCGGCCGGGAGGCCGAGGACCTGGCCGCCGCGCTGCGCTCGCTGCTGCCGCCGGAGGGCGTCGCGGAGTACCCCTCCTGGGAGACGCTGCCGCACGAACGGCTCAGTCCGCGCAGCGACACCGTGGGCCGCCGCCTCGCCGTGCTGCGCCGCCTCGCGCACCCGAGCGCCGACGACCCCGAGACCGGCCCGGTCTCCGTCGTCGTCGCCCCCGTCCGCTCCGTGCTCCAGCCCCAGGTCAAGGGCCTCGGCGACCTGGAGCCGGTGGCGCTGCGCACCGGGCACAGCGCCGATCTGAACCAGGTGGTGGAAGCCCTCGCGGCCGCCGCGTACGCGCGCGTGGAGCTGGTGGAGAAGCGCGGCGAGTTCGCCGTGCGCGGCGGCATCCTCGACGTGTTCCCGCCCACCGAGGAACACCCGCTGCGCGTCGAGTTCTGGGGCGACGACGTCGAGGAGATCCGCTACTTCAAGGTCGCCGACCAGCGCTCCCTCGAAGTCGCCGAACACGGCCTGTGGGCGCCGCCCTGCCGCGAGCTGCTGCTCACCGACGAGGTCCGCGCCCGGGCCCGCGCGCTGGCCGAACAGCACCCGGAACTGGGCGAACTGCTCGGGAAGATCGCCGAGGGCATCGCCGTGGAGGGCATGGAGTCCCTCGCCCCCGTCCTCGTCGACGACATGGAGCTGCTGCTCGACGTGCTGCCCGAGGGCGCCCTGGCCGTCGTGTGCGACCCCGAGCGGGTGCGCACCCGCGCCGCCGACCTGGTGGCCACCTCGCAGGAGTTCCTCCAGGCGTCCTGGGCCGCGACCGCCGGCGGCGGCGAGGCGCCCATCGATGTCGGCGCCGCCTCCCTGTGGTCCATCGCCGACGTCCGCGACCGGGCGCGCGAGCTGGGCATGATGTGGTGGTCCGTCTCCCCGTTCGCCGCCGAGGAGAGCGCGGACGACGGCGACACCCTCAAGCTGGGCATGCACGCGCCCGACACCTACCGGGGCGACACCGCCAAGGCGCTCGCCGACACCAAGGGCTGGCTCGCCGACGGCTGGCGCACCGTCTTCGTCACCGAGGGCCACGGCCCGGCCGCCCGTACGGTCGAGGTGCTCGGCGCCGAGGGCATCGCGGCCCGCCTCGCCGTCACCGACGGCCGCACCGGCGACCTCGGCGAGCTGTCCCCGTCGGTGGTGCACGTGGCGTGCGGCTGCGTCGACACCGGCTTCGTCGACCCGGTGCTCAAACTGGCCGTGCTCACCGAGACCGACCTGTCCGGCCAGCGCACCGCGAGCCGCGACGGCGCCCGGATGCCGGCCCGCCGCCGCAAGACCATCGACCCGCTCACCCTGGAGTCGGGCGACTACATCGTCCACGAACAGCACGGCGTGGGCCGCTACATCGAGATGGCGCAGCGCACCGTGCAGGGCGCCACCCGCGAGTACCTGGTCGTGGAGTACGCCCCCGCCAAGCGCGGCCAGCCCGGCGACCGCCTCTACATCCCCACCGACCAGCTGGAGCAGATCACCAAGTACGTCGGCGGCGAGGCGCCCACCCTGCACCGGCTCGGCGGCGCCGACTGGACCAAGACCAAGGCGCGCGCCAAGAAGGCGGTCAAGGAGATCGCCGCCGACCTGATCAAGCTGTACTCCGCCCGGATGGCCGCCCCCGGCCATGTTTTCGGCCCCGACACGCCCTGGCAGCGCGAGCTGGAGGACGCCTTCCCGTACGCGGAGACGCCCGACCAGCTCACCACCATCGCCGAGGTCAAGGAGGACATGGAGAAGTCGGTTCCGATGGACCGGCTGATCTGCGGCGACGTCGGCTACGGCAAGACCGAGATCGCGGTGCGCGCCGCCTTCAAGGCCGTCCAGGACGGCAAGCAGGTCGCCGTCCTCGTCCCCACCACCCTGCTGGTGCAGCAGCACTTCGGCACCTTCTCCGAGCGCTACGCCCAGTTCCCGGTGAACGTGCGGGCGCTGTCCCGCTTCCAGACCGACACCGAGGCCAAGGCCGTCCTGGAGGGCCTGCGCGAGGGCTCGGTGGACGTCGTCATCGGCACCCACCGCCTGTTCTCCTCGCAGACCAAGTTCAAGGACCTGGGCCTGGTCATCGTGGACGAGGAGCAGCGCTTCGGCGTCGAGCACAAGGAGCAGCTGAAGAAGCTGCGCGCCAACGTCGACGTGCTCACCATGTCCGCCACCCCGATCCCGCGCACCCTGGAGATGGCGGTCACCGGCATCCGCGAGATGTCCACGATCACCACCCCGCCCGAGGAGCGCCACCCGGTGCTCACCTTCGTCGGGCCGTACGAGGAGAAGCAGATCGGCGCGGCGGTCCGGCGCGAACTGCTGCGCGAGGGCCAGGTGTTCTACATCCACAACCGGGTGGAGTCCATCGACCGGGCCGCCGCCCGGCTGCGCGAGATCGTCCCCGAGGCGCGGATCGCCACCGCCCACGGCCAGATGTCCGAGCAGGCCCTGGAACAGGTGGTGGTGGACTTCTGGGAGAAGAAGTTCGACGTCCTGGTCTCCACCACGATCGTCGAGTCCGGCATCGACATCTCCAACGCCAACACCCTGATCGTGGAGCGCGGCGACAACTTCGGCCTCTCCCAGCTGCACCAGCTGCGCGGCCGGGTGGGCCGCGGCCGTGAGCGCGGCTACGCCTACTTCCTGTACCCGCCGGAGAAGCCGCTCACCGAGACCGCCCACGAGCGCCTGGCCACCATCGCCCAGCACACCGAGATGGGCGCGGGCATGTACGTGGCGATGAAGGACCTGGAGATCCGCGGCGCCGGCAACCTGCTGGGCGGCGAGCAGTCCGGGCACATCGCGGGCGTCGGCTTCGACCTGTACGTCCGCATGGTCGGCGAGGCGGTCGCCGACTACCGGCGCCAGCTGGAGTCGGGCGGCGTCGAGGAGGAGCCGCCGCTGGAGGTGAAGATCGAGCTGCCCGTCGACGCGCACGTCCCGCACGACTACGCGCCCGGCGAGCGGCTGCGCCTCCAGGCCTACCGGTCGATCGCGGCGGCCGACTCCGAGGAGGACGTCAAGGCCGTACGCGAGGAACTGACCGACCGCTACGGCAAGTTGCCCGAGCCGGTGGAGAACCTGCTGCTGGTGGCCGGGCTGCGGATGCTGGCCCGCGCCTGCGGGGTCGGCGAGATCGTCCTCCAGGGCAACAACATCCGCTTCGCGCCGGTGGAGTTGCGCGAGTCGCAGGAACTGCGCCTCAAGCGGCTCTACCCCGGCACGGTCATCAAGCCGGCCGCCCGCCAGGTCCTCGTCCCCCGGCCGAAGACGGCGAGGGTCGGCGGCAAGCCGCTGGTCGGCCGCGAACTGCTGGGCTGGGTGGGGGAGTTCCTGGCGTCGGTGCTGGGCTCGTAGCGCGGGAGGGGTGCGGGCGGCGGGTCGTGGCGCGCCGGAGGGGGCGGGCGGCCGTTCGCCCGTACCCCCGGGCGGCGTACACCGGGCCGCCCAAGCCCGCGGGGCGCCGTCCGCGGGGTCGTCCGCGGCCCGGTGGTGTCGTACCCGACACCGGCGATACGCCCCATCCGATCCTTATGCCTCTTTGCGCCCCAAGTGGGCCGTACTTGCGTCTGGTTACGGTGGGCACAGGTAAGACAGGCCCGCGTACCAGGGGCGGGGCGGCAGAGGCGAGGGAGGGTTCATGGGCGCGGAGGTGTGCCATGGTCGCGAGGGGCACGACAGGCGCGGCGGGGCGCGGCGTCCCCTCGCCCGCACCGGGCTCGCGGTGTGCGCCGCGGTGGTCCTGGTCGCCGGGTGCAAGGGCGGGATCGACGACACCGACGGCGCCAAGGGCGGCGGGGTGCGCGGCGGCGGGGGCTCGGCGTCGGCGCCGGTCTCGGACGGACACGCCGTCAGCCCGCTGAAGAACCCGGACGGCACCAAGCCGGGCCTGGCGGCCCTGACGAGCGACGCCGACCGGGCCGCGGCCCGCAAGCTCATCGCGACCGTGGCGACGAAGGGCCGCGGCCCCAAGACGGGGTACGACCGCGACGAGTTCGGCTACGCCTGGATGGACAACGTCGACGGCGTCCCGTACGCGCACAACGGCTGCGACACCCGCAACGACCTGCTCAAGCGCGACGGCCGCAAGGTCGCCTACCGCAAGGGCTCCAACTGCGTGATCGTCTCGATGACCCTGGCCGACCCGTACACGGGCCGCACGATCCAGTGGACCAAGACGCACGCGACGACCGTCCAGATCGACCACGTGATGCCGCTGTCCTACGACTGGCAGATGGGCGCCGCGCACTGGTCCAAGGGCAAGCGCGAGCAGATCGCCAACGACCCGCTCAACCTGATCCCGGTGGACGGCCCCGCCAACGGCGCGAAGAGCGACTCCGGCCCGGCGACCTGGCTGCCGCCGAGCAAGGACATCCGGTGCGCCTACAGCGTGCGGTTCGCCCAGGTCTCGCTGAAGTACAAGCTGCCGGTGACGACGGCGGACAAGAGCATGATGCTGAAGCAGTGCGGCGGCTGACCCACCAGCCCGCCGCCGCGGACAAGAGGCCCTAGCGGCCGTACGGGTAGCCGTACGGCCCCTGGGGCGGCGCTCCGTAGGCGGCCGCCGGAGCCGCCGGAGCCGCCGGGCGGGCCGTGCGGCGGTCGAACACGGCGAACAGCAGCATCAGCGCGGCGGCCAGCATCTCGACGATGAAGACCAGGCCGAGGATCGTGTCGTCGGGGCCGCCCTCCTCCGGCATGAGCGCGATCCAGGTCACCATCACGGAGTCGAACAGCGCGAACGCGGCGAACGCGCCCCAGTCCGAGCCCCGGCCGCGGCGGATCGCCACGTACAGGAACGGCACCCACACCAGCATGCCGATCGAGCCCCATGCCAGGACCGACCAGGCGATCCGCTGGAACCAGCCGGCCTCCAGCCGCTTGTCCATCTCTACCCCCCAAGGCAGTGCAGGGGGCAAGGTTAAGCCACCGGGCGGTGCGCGCGGAGGCCGGTCACAGGGCGCCGCGCACGGAGCCGACGAGCCGCTCGGCGAGCGCGCGCGCCGTGGCCGCGCCGTTGTCGTGGCCGGCCGTCGACAGCACGCTGACGACGTGGTGGCCGACCCGCGCCGCGACCAGGGTGGTGCCGTTCTCCCAGGAGTCGTCGGTCAGCGTGACCGTGTAGGCGCCGTCGCCGAGGCCGGGGGTGGCGCGGCCGGTGACCGTCACCTTCGAGTGGGTGTCGGCGTCCTGGAAGCCGGAGCAGGCCGCGACCACCTCGGCCAGGCCGGCCAGCACCCAAGCCGCGCCGTCGCCCCGGTAGGCGTCGATCTCCTGCGCGACGTCCTGGGTGGCGCCCCGGTCGGCGTAGTCGTTCTGCGCGAAGGACGCCCCGGCGATCCCGGTGATCTCGATCCAGCCGGTGCCGTCGAGCCGGGCGCAGTCGTGCCCGGCCGCCGTGGCCGGCGCCGCGGGCGCGAACGTGTCGCCGGAGTCCCTGGCCGCGTCCGGGTCGACGGCGAAGCCGGCCGGGAAGGCCGACGCCGGGGCGAGCGCCCGCTTCAGCCGGGCGCCGGTGAGCAGCCCGGCGTCCGGGTCCTTCGGCGCGCTCCCGGCGGCAGCCGCCGGGCCCGCCCCGGAGCCGGAGGAACCGGAGGGACCTGAGGGACCTGAGGAATCCGAGGTGCCGGAGGAGCCGCAGGCCGCGAGGACCAGCGGGAGCGCGGCCACGGCCAGGAGACGGGCGGCGCGGGACGGGAGGTGCATGGGAGTCCTTCGAACGAGCCGGGATGGCCAGCGGACGATACGACGCCCACGGGAACGCACAGCTCACGCACAGGTCAGCGGATGATCAAGGTTCGGTCAAGATCGGCGTGCCGATGTTTCGGCGTGGCCGCGGCCGGTTGACAGGCCGACTGATTTTGCTGTTGCTTGAGGGAATCATGTGGTGAGCCCGGGACTCCGTTTCCCGTCGTCGGGGGCGGCGTCGGTTACGGTGCGATCCGCTCCGCGCGCCGGGGAGTGCGCCGCAGCGGCCACGCGCGCCAGGGCAGGGGGATCCACGACGTCTTCGTGCGGACGCGCGCCGGGCGACCACCGGCGCGCACCGCTCCAGCACGTGCGCCCGTACGCGTCTCGCCGCGTGCGCGCGCACGCACAGAACAACAAGGGGTGGGGATGGCCGAGCACCGGCATTCCAAGAAGCGCAGATACATCACGTGGGGGGTGGCCGCGGCCGCCGTCCTCGCGGGCGCCGGGATAGCGGCGCAGACCTCGATGGCCGCGACGACCTGGCCGGCGCAGAAGACGTACACCGGCCGCGCCTTCGACACCTGCACCGCGCCCTCGCTGAGCGCCATGAAGGCGTGGCGCGCCGACAAGTACTACGGCGCGGCGGCCGTCTACGTCGGCGGCAAGAACCGCGGCTGCGCCCAGCCCAACCTCACCGCCTCCTGGGTGAAGTCCGTCAGCGCGCAGGGCTGGAAGCTCGTCCCGATCTACGTCGGCGCCCAGCCGCCGTGCCAGACCGGCTCCAGCCCGGAGAAGATCAGCGCCGCCACCGCCACCTCCCTGGGCACCGCCGACGCCAACGACGCGGTGGCCAAGGCGGCCGCGCTCGGCATGAGGACGGGCAGCGCGCTCTACCTCGACATGGAGCCGTACGACACGACGAACAAGTCGTGCAACGACGCCGTGCTGGCCTACGTCCGCTCCTTCGACAAGCAGCTGCGCGCCAAGACCTACCGCGCCGGCTACTACGGCTTCACCAGCTCCAGCGCCAAGGCGATCGCCACCGCGAGCAACAAGACCGACCTGCCCGGCAACCTCTGGTACGCCCTGTGGGACGGCAAGGAGACCGTCACCTCCGACTGGCCCTGGGGCGCCACCCAGTTCACCGACCACAGCCGCGCCCACCAGTACAAGGTGAACAGCAAGGAGACCCGCGGCGGCTACACCCTCACCGTCGACCGCGACTGGTGGGACGCGCCGGTCGCGATCACCGGCTGACGGCCGCCACCCGGAGGAGAAGCGGCGGGGAAGCGGGCGGCGGTGCCCGAAGTCGCGGTGAATCGTTGGTCCAATGGCTTGGCCGGAGCCCGGCCGCTGCCTACCATCGATCACCGCAAGACTTTGTGCACCGCCGCACAAACTCTCCTCGGGAGGTTTCCTTGCACCGCCGCCGTCGCACCGCGCTCGTCCTGTCCGCCGCGATCGCCGCGGCGGCCCCGCTCCTGACCGCCTGCGGCAACGGCGCCCATCCGGGCGCGGCGGCCGTGGTCGGCGGACAGCGGATCACCGTCGCGCAGTTGCAGAGCCGGGTGGACGAGGTGCGCCGGGCGCAGCGCGCCGCGGTGCCCGACCGGGCGCAGTACGAGCAGGCCGTCGCCCGCACCGGCACGCTCTCCCGGGACACCCTGCACCAGATGGTCCTTGACCGGGTGCTGGACCGCGCCGCCCGGGACGCGGACGTCACCGTGAACCGTCACGAGGTCCAGCAGCTACGGGCCGGCCTGGAGCAGCGGGCGGGCGGCGCCAAGGCCCTGGAGACGGCCTGGCTCCAGCAGTACGGGGTGGCCCCGGAGCGCCTCGACGACAACCTGCGCCTCCAGGTCGAGGCGCAGAAGCTGGCGGCGAAGCTGCACACCGACACCTCCCAGCCCGCCTTCTGGCAGGCCCTGTCCACCGCCTCCGGCGCCCTGCACGTCGACCTCAACCCGCGCTACGGCGCCTGGGACGTCCAGAAGGGCGGCATCGAGGCGAAGTCGCCGTGGCTGCGCGACGTGACGTCGGCGGGCGCGTGAGGCGGGAGGGGTCCCGCACGCACCGGGAGGCGTCGGCGCGGTGGGTTACGTTCGGTGGGTGAACACCACCGACCACACCACCGACCACGGCGCCGAAGCCGCCCCCGGCCGCATCGTCCTGCTCACCACCAGCCACCGGGTCGCCCCCGGGCTGCTGTCCTGGCCCGCCTGGCAGGCGCTGCACGCGGCCGACCTGGTGCTGTGCGCGGACGGCGCGCATCCGCAGCTGCCGTACCTGCGTGAGGCGGGCGTCGCGGTGGCCGAGGCGGCGCCGAGTGCCGAGGAACTGCTCGATGCCTGCGCCGGCGGCCGCACGGTCGTGGTGGTGGCCACCGGCGAGGGCGAACCGGCCCTCACCGACGGCCTCGCCCGCCTCGCCGGCTCCGGCAGGGTGAGCATGCCGGAGCTGGAGCTGCTGCCCGCCTCCTACGACCTGCCCGGCGCCCGCCTGCTCGACCTGGTGCAGGTCATGGACCGCATCCGCGCCGAGTGCCCCTGGTCGTCCCGGCAGACCCACGAGGGCCTGGCCAAGTACGCCATCGAGGAGGCGTACGAGCTGGTCGAGTCGATCGAGGCCGGCGACCGCGGGGAACTGCGCGAGGAGCTGGGGGACGTCCTGCTCCAGGTGGTCTTCCACGCCCGGATCGCCGAGGACGACGACGAGGAGCCGTTCTCCGTCGACGACGTGGCCGGCGGCATCGTCGCCAAGCTGATCCACCGCCATCCGCACGTCTTCGGCGACGCGAGCGCCACGACCCCGGAGGAGGTCAGGGAGCAGTGGCTGCGCATGAAGGCGGTGGAGAAGCAGCGCGCCTCGGTGACCGACGGCGTCCCGCTCGGCCAGCCCGCCCTGGCCCTCGCCGCCAAACTGGCCTTCCGAGCCCGCACGGCCGGCCTGACCGTCCCCCTCCCCGACCGCCAGGACATCGGCTACACCCTCCTCGCCCTGGCCACCGAGGCCGAATCCCAGGGCACCGACCCGGAAGCGGCCCTGAGAGCAGCGGCGAGAACCTACCGAGACGCCATCAAAAAGGCAGAACAGACCCCCTGAGGCCCGTAGGGCCGATAGGGGCGCGGGGCTGTTCCGACATGCGGCTCCGCCGCGCGTGCGCGCCCTGAGGCCCGTAGGGCCGATAGGGGCGCGGGGAACTGCGCGCCCAGCCCCCACCGACCCGCACCGACCAACACACCCATGGGGGGCCAGGGGGCGAAGCCCCCAGGTTCGGGACGGGAAGGGGCGGCGGGGGCGACCTCCCGACCCCCCGGACTAGGGTCACCCCATGCAAGACCAGCCACCCACCCCCGCCCCAGACCTCTTCACCTGGGACTTCGCCACCAACCCCTACCCCGCCTACGCCTGGCTGAGAGACCACGCCCCCACCCACCGCACCCGCCTCCCCAGCGGAGTGGAGGCCTGGCTGGTCACCCGCTACGCCGACGCCAAGCAGGCCCTCGCCGACCCCCGCCTGTCCAAGAACCCCGCGCATCACGACGAACCCGCGCACGCCAAGGGCAAGACCGGCATCCCGGGCGAACGCAAGGCCGCCCTGATGACGCACCTGCTCAACATCGACCCCCCGGACCACACCCGCCTGCGCCGCCTGGTCAGCAAGGCGTTCACCCCCCGCCGCGTGGCCGAGTTCGCCCCCCGCGTCCAGGAACTCGCCGACGACCTCATCGACCGCTTCGCCGAGCGGGGCAGCGCCGACCTCATCCACGAGTTCGCCTTCCCGCTCCCCATCTACGCCATCTGCGACCTGCTCGGCGTCCCCCGCGAGGACCAGGACGACTTCCGCGACTGGGCCGGCATGATGCTGCATCTCCCCGGGGGCGAGCCCCCGGACCCCCAGCGTCACGGCAAGGGCCCCCGCGGCGGAGTCGCCCGCTCGGTCAAGAAGATGCGCGGCTACCTCGCCGACCTCATCCACCGCAAGCGCCTCGCGCTCCCCGCCGACCCCGCCCCCGGCGAGGACCTCATCTCCGGTCTCATCCGCGCCTCCGACCACGGTGAGCACCTCACCGAGAACGAGGCCGCGGCCATGGCCTTCATCCTGCTGTTCGCCGGCTTCGAGACCACCGTCAACCTCATCGGCAACGGCACCTACGCTCTGCTCACCCACCCCGAGCAGCGCGCCCGGCTGCAACGTTCCCTCGCCGCGGGCGAGCACGCCCTGCTGGCGACCGGCGTGGAGGAGCTGCTGCGCTACGACGGCCCGGTGGAGATGGCCACCTGGCGCTTCGCCACCCGCCCGCTCACCCTCGGCGGCCAGGACATCGCGGCCGGCGATCCGGTGCTCGTGGTGCTGGCCGCCGCCGACCGCGACCCGGAGCGGTTCGCCGACCCGGACACCCTGGACCTCGCCCGCCGGGACAACCAGCACCTGGGCTACGGCCACGGCATCCACTACTGCCTGGGCGCCCCGCTCGCCCGCCTGGAGGGACAGACCGCGCTGGCCACCCTCCTCACCCGGCTCCCCGACCTCCGACTGGACGCGGACCCGGAGGAGTTGCGCTGGCGCGGCGGCCTCATCATGCGCGGTCTGCGCACCCTGCCGGTACGGTTCACCGCCACCTCCGCGACTCCTTGACGAACGCAAAGCCGACGCGAGGCCGACGCAAGACCGGCGCGAGGCCGACGCGCGGCCGACCCGAAGCTGACACACGTTCAACTATGTGATCACCACGTGATCTACGCGGCATTAACTTGTGACAAGTGATCGGGAGCGGCTACCTTCACGCATCAGCGCGGCGGCGGTCACCGCCCGCCGCGCCGTCACCGTTGTCGCCGAAAGGTCTCCGCATGCTCTCCGGGAACGGTCGTCACCGTCGCCCCCGCCAGGCTCCGGCCCTCCTCGTCGCCGCCGGGGTCACCGGCTCCGCCATCGCGATCCCGCTCGTCGCCGCCTCCGGCGCGAGCGCGGCCGACGGCACCACCTGGGACAAGGTGGCCCAGTGCGAGACCGGCGGCTCCTGGAGCGCCGACAACGGCAACGGCTACTACGGCGGCCTGCTGCTGACCCAGGACGACTGGGAGCAGTACGGCGGCCTCACCTACGCCGCGAGCGCCGACCAGGCCAGTCGGTCCCAGCAGATAGCCGTGGCCGAGAAGATACTCGCCGACCGGGGCCCCGGCGCCTGGCACACCTGCGGACTGCTCGCCGGGCTCACCAAGAGCACCGGCGCGGCCGACGTCGACACGGGCGTGGGCGGCTCCTCGTCCACCGCCCCGGGCAAGGGCGGCACGGACACCGGCACGTCGTCCGGTTCGTCCGGTTCCTCCAAGTCCTCCGGTTCGTCCGGATCCGAGGACCCGGGCCCGTCCGACTCGTCCCAGGATGCGGCCAACTCCACCGGTTCGTCCGGTTCTTCGGCCGACGACACCGACGCGACGGGCGATGCGCCCGGTAAGTCCGGTACGTCCCACTCGGCGAACGGACCGGCCGACTCCGGCACGAAGCACACCGATACGCCTTCTTCCCCCTCTTCTTCCTCTTCCATCCCGAAGAAGGACGACGCGGCCGATTCCGGCACGTCCCACCCCTCCGGCGCGCCCGACGCGACGCCCTCGACGGGCACGGGGACCGGCGGCTACGGAGACGCGGCCTACCCGGCCGATCCCCGCCAAGTCGTGGGCTCCTCGGCCCTCGTGGACACCGGGGCGCTGAGTGGCGGCCGGCACCGCGGCGGCAGCGCCGCCGAGAACCCGGCCGACGGCTCCGCCGCCGCGACGGCCGGCCGGCACGCCTCCCGGGCCGACGGCCTCACCACCGACACGGCCGGCGGCTCCTACACGGTCCGCTCCGGCGACTCCCTCGCCTCCATCGCCGACTCCCTTGACGTGGACGGCGGATGGCACGCGCTGTACACCGCGAACAAGGGCGCCATCGGTTCCGACCCCGACCGCATCGCCGCCGGTCAGAGCCTGGATGTCCCCGCCGAAAACGCCGCAAAGTAGGGGCAGTTCACGTCACGCTTCGCACCGAATGTCCCTTTCGGGGAAAGTGTGGGATGAGTCTCAGAAGCCCTGATCGTCTTTGAAATTCCGTCGATCGCGTGTCTACGGTCATGACCGCTCGTCACCGCGAGCCCCGGCTGCCGCAACGCCGAATCCTGCCAGCGGCCGTACGGGAACAGTCGTCGCGTCATGCGCCGCAGGCAGGAGCGGGGGACCCAAGGTAAGTGCCGCGCCGGGCAGTCGAACCGGAGCGGCTGGGGGTGAAGCCGTGCCTCCCCAAAGGCACGGCCGGGCAACTCAACCGGCCCGAACCCGACAGCTCACCTCGCAGGCGTCGGTGAGGGGATCCATCCATGCTGTTTTCCAGCAAGGGCAAGCACCGTCGTCCCTCCAAGGCCACCCGTGCCATCGCGCTCGCCGGAGTCACCGGCGCCGCCGTGGCCGCCCCGCTGATGGCCGCGGGCAACGCCTCCGCCGCCACCACCTCCGAGTGGGACGCGGTCGCCCAGTGCGAGTCCGGCGGCAACTGGTCGATCAACACCGGCAACGGCTTCTACGGCGGCCTGCAGTTCACCAACTCCACCTGGGCCGCGTTCGGCGGTACCGCCTACGCCTCGCGCGCCGACCTGGCGAGCAAGTCGGCCCAGATCGCCGTGGCCGAGAAGGTCCTCGCGGGCCAGGGCAAGGGCGCCTGGCCGGTCTGCGGCAAGGGCCTGTCCGGCGCCTCGTCCTCCTCCGGCGGCGGCAGCGGCTCGTCCTCGTCCTCCTCCTCTTCTTCGTCCTCCTCCTCGTCGTCTTCTTCTTCGTCGTCGAGTTCTTCTTCCTCGTCGAGCAGCAGCTCCAAGAGCAGCACCTCGACCCGCTCCACCGAGGAGCAGAGCGCCAACCGCTCGCTGACGCGCCCGGCCCCGAAGAAGACCGTCACCACCCCGACCGGCAAGAAGGTCAAGAAGGGCGACGGCGAGTACAAGGTGGTCGCCGGCGACACCCTCAGCTCCATCGCCACCGCGCACCACGTCCAGGGCGGCTGGGAGAAGCTGTTCCAGCTCAACAAGGACATCGTCGAGGACGCCAACCTCATCTACCCGGGCCAGCAGCTGCACCTGAAGTGACAGCGGGCGGCCAGGCCCGCCACCGGCCCCGCCCAGGCGTGAGCGCCACCATGGCGCTCACGTGGGGCCGACACCCCCCGTCCCCACGGGCTCCCCGCCCCGGTGCGTTCTCCCCCGTACGCACCGGGGCGGGGCTTTTTCACCTTCTGTTCCCGGCCCCGTCACCGGCCCCTTTGTTCCGTGCTGGAACAATGTGTACCGTCACCCTGTCCACGGGACGGTCGGTCAGCCGGTCGGCGTCCCGGGACGGTTAGGCTCTAGCCGCAAGGCACACCTGCCCCGCACTTCAAGCGTCACATCCACGAAGGAGATGCTCGTGCCGTCCATCGACGTCGTCGTAGCCCGGGAAATCCTGGACTCCCGAGGCAACCCCACGGTCGAGGTCGAGGTCGGCCTCGACGACGGCAGCACGGGTCGTGCCGCCGTCCCGTCCGGCGCCTCCACCGGCGCCTTCGAGGCCATCGAGCTGCGCGACGGTGACCCGAGCCGCTACCAGGGCAAGGGCGTCGAGAAGGCCGTCCTCGCCGTGATCGAGCAGATCGGCCCGGAGCTGGTCGGCTACGACGCCACCGAGCAGCGCCTGATCGACCAGGCCATGTTCGACCTGGACGCCACCGACAACAAGGGCTCGCTGGGCGCCAACGCCATCCTCGGCGTCTCCCTCGCCGTCGCCCACGCCGCCTCCGAGGCCAGCGACCTGCCGCTCTTCCGCTACCTGGGCGGCCCCAACGCGCACCTGCTGCCGGTGCCGATGATGAACATCCTGAACGGCGGCTCGCACGCCGACTCCAACGTGGACATCCAGGAGTTCATGATCGCCCCGATCGGCGCGGAGTCCTTCTCCGAGGCGCTGCGCTGGGGCGCCGAGGTCTACCACACCCTCAAGAAGGTCCTGAAGTCCAAGGGTCTGGCCACCGGTCTCGGCGACGAGGGCGGCTTCGCCCCGAACCTCGGCTCCAACCGCGAGGCCCTGGACCTGATCCTGGAAGCGATCAAGGAAGCCGGCTACACCCCCGGCGAGCAGATCGCCCTCGCGCTCGACGTCGCCGCCTCCGAGTTCTACAAGGACGGCAAGTACCTCTTCGAGGGCAAGGAGCGCTCCGCCGCCGAGATGACGGAGTACTACGAGGAGCTGGTGGCGGCCTACCCGCTGGTCTCCCTCGAGGACCCGCTGTTCGAGGACGACTGGGACGGCTGGAAGGTCCTCACCGACCGCCTCGGCGAGAAGGTCCAGATCGTCGGCGACGACCTGTTCGTCACCAACCCCGAGCGTCTGGCCCGCGGCATCGAGGAGGGCTCCGCCAACGCCCTGCTGGTGAAGGTGAACCAGATCGGCTCGCTCACCGAGACCCTGGACGCCGTCGAGCTGGCCCAGCGCAACGGCTTCAAGTGCATGATGTCGCACCGCTCCGGCGAGACCGAGGACGTCACCATCGCCGACCTGGCCGTCGCGACCAACTGCGGCCAGATCAAGACCGGCGCCCCGGCCCGCTCCGAGCGCGTCGCCAAGTACAACCAGCTGCTGCGCATCGAGGAGATCCTCGACGACGCCGCGGTGTACGCCGGCCGCAGCGCGTTCCCCCGCTTCCGGGGCGACGCCGGGGTCTCCAAGGTCTGACCCGCCCCGCCGCCGGGCCGTGAGGAATCACGGTTCAGCCAGTCGTCCGTACGTCCCCGGACTCGGTCCCGTACCGTGTCCGGGGACGTACGCGCGTGTGAGTGGACAGGAACGGGAGGCGGGACGATGGCCGTGCGGGACCGGGACCGGTTCTCCACCGCGACCAGGCTCAGGCTGCTCGGCGAGCAGACCGCCGCCCGCGTCTACCGCTCCCAGACCCGGCGTCAGGCCCGCCGCTCCCGGCTGACCGGGCGCGCCGCACTGCTGGCGCTGGTGGTCTGCTCGATGGTGGTCGCGCTGGCGTACCCGATGCGGCAGTACGTCTCCCAGCGCGAGGGCATCGCCGATCTGAAGCGGCAGAAGCAGCAGGCGCAGCAGCGGGTCGAGCAGCTGCGCGACGCCAAGGCGCGCTGGCAGGACGACGCGTACGCCGAGCAGCAGATCCGGCAGCGGCTGCACTATGTGATGCCCGGCGAGACCGGCTTCACCGTGGTCGACCCGGGGCCGGCCAAGCAGTCCCGCGCCGAGCAGGGGACGGCTCGCCGTCCCTGGTACACCAATGTCTGGTACGGAGTCGACAAGGCCGACGCCCGGCCAGTGAACGGATGAGAAAGACAGGCATGCAGACCCCTCCGCCGCCCACCGAGCGCACCGAACCCACCGAAGCGGACGTCGAGGCGTTCCGGCAGCAGCTCGGGCGGCCGCCGCGCGGGCTGCGCGCGATCGCGCACCGCTGCCCCTGCGGGCAGCCGGACGTCGTGGAGACGGCCCCGCGGCTGCCCGACGGCACCCCCTTCCCGACGCTGTACTACCTGACGTGCCCGCGCGCCAACTCGGCGATCGGCACGCTGGAGGCCGACGGCGTGATGAAGGAGATGACGGAGCGGCTGGCGGCCGATCCGGAGCTGGCGGCGGCGTACCGGGCCGCGCACGAGGACTACATCCGGCGCCGGGACGAGATCGAGGAGCTGACCGGCTTCCCGAGCGCGGGCGGCATGCCGGACCGGGTCAAGTGCCTGCACGTCCTGGTCGCCCACTCGCTGGCCGCCGGGCCGGGCGTGAACCCGCTGGGCGACGAGGCGCTCGCGATGCTGCCGGAGTGGTGGCGCAAGGGGCCGTGCGTGACGGTGCCGACCGGCGAGGGCTGGCACCTGGAGACGACGGAGGACGGCAGCGGCCACTTCGCCGCCCGGCAGATCGGGGAGGACGGAAAGTGACCAGGGTCGCCGCCGTCGACTGCGGTACGAACTCCATCCGTCTGCTGGTCGCGGACGTGCACCCGGAGACGGGCGAACTCGCCGACCTGGACCGGCGGATGACGGTCGTGCGGCTCGGCCAGGGCGTCGACCGCACCGGCCGGCTCGCCCCCGAGGCGCTGGAGCGCACCTTCGCGGCCTGCCGCGAGTACGCCGGGATCATCAAGGAGCACGGCGCCGAGCGGGTGCGGTTCGTCGCGACCTCCGCCTCGCGGGACGCGGAGAACCGCGACGAGTTCGTGCGCGGGGTGGTGGACATCCTCGGCGTCGAGCCCGAGGTGATCTCCGGCGACCAGGAGGCGGAGTTCTCCTTCACCGGCGCGACGCGGGAACTGACGGGGCGCACGGACCTCGCCACGCCGTTCCTGGTGGTGGACATCGGCGGCGGCTCCACGGAGTTCGTCGTCGGCGACGACCGGGTGCGGGCGGCGCGCTCGGTGGACGTGGGCTGCGTCCGGATGACGGAGCGCCACCTGGTACGGGACGGCGAGGTGAGCGACCCGCCCGCCGAGGACCGGATCGCGGCGATAAGGGCCGACGTCGAGGCCGCCCTCGACCTCGCCGAGGAGACGGTGCCGCTGCGCACGGCGCACACGCTGGTGGGGCTGGCCGGGTCGGTGACGACGGTGTCGGCGATCGCGCAGGACCTGCCCGCGTACGACTCCGCGCGCATCCACCACTCCCGGGTCTCCCGCGACCGCGTCCGGGAGATCACCGAGCGGCTGCTGCACTCCACGCACGCCGAGCGCGCGGCGATCCCCTCCCTGCACCCCGGCCGCGTGGACGTGATCGGCGCGGGCGCCCTGGTCCTGCTGGCGATCATGGAACGAACCGGCGCCGAGGAGGTCGTCGTCAGCGAACACGACATCCTCGACGGCATCGCCTGGCATGCCGCACTCGACGACGAGTGACCCTCCGGCTGTGAGGCGGTCCGGAGTCTCAGGGCTCCGGACCGCCTGCTCTCAGATGGCGCGGTAGACGTCGCGCCGGTCGCCGATCTTGACGACGAGGATGACGAGCTCGCCGTCTTCGACCCGATAGGCGACCCGGTAGCTGCCGACCCGGAGCCGATAGAGGCCGGACGGGCCGGTGAGTTTCTTGATGTCGGCGTCCTCGCGGTACGGGTCGTCGCCCAGAGCGGTCAGCGCGGCCAGGATGCGCATGGCGGCAGGCCGGTCGATGGCCCGAAGCTGCCGCTGTGCCGCCGTGGTGAACCGGAACGCGTACTTCACGCCGCCTCGTCGGTGCGATCGGTGAACAGGTCTGCCAGCAGTTCGGCCATGGACACCGTCGGGCCGCCCTTGGCCAGGATCGCCTCCGCCTCCCGGGCCAGCAGCACGTCGGCTGCTTCCTCCAGGGCGTTGAAGTCCGCGATCGGCACCACGGCCGCGACGGGCTCGCCGTTGCGGGTGATCACCGTAGGCGTGCCTTCCTCGGCGCGGTTGATGTGGTCCGCCAGGTGCGCGCGGGCTTCCCTTACCGTCACGGTGTTCTCGGCCATGAAGGAAGTGTACGCATGACCGTGTACACGTGCACGGGGTTCGACCGCCGGAGTCCAGTGCGCCCCTTTTCCCCGTTGAGGCTGTTTCGCACCTTTCGCCCCGGTGTACCCGGATGACGCAACTCCGGACGAAGGGTGACGAGACATGATCACCAGGGAACAGATCGCACGCGTGCTGGACCACCCGGTCCACGACGGCGACGGCAACAAGATCGGCGACGCCAAGCACGTCTATCTGGACGACGTGACCGGGCTCCCGGAGTTCGTGACCGTCAGGACGGGACTGTTCGGCACGCACGAGACGTTCGTGCCCACCCGCGAGGCCGCCGTGGTGCGCGACCATATCCAGGTGCCGTACCGCAAGGACAAGGTCAAGGGCGCTCCGCACATCGACGTGGACGCGGGCGGCCACCTGTCGGAGACCGAGGAGCACCGGCTGTACGACTACTACGGCCTGGAGTGGGACGCCAGCCGCGGCGGCCGCATGTCGCCGGGACCCACGGGCACCACGACCGGCACGGCGGGTGCGGCGGGTGCGGCGGGTGCTGCGGGTGCCGCGGGGACGAGTGGCCGGACGGCGGCCGGAACCGGGATCGGCACTGGCACCGGTACCGGTACCGGTACTGGCACCGGCACCGGCACCGGCACCGGGCGTACGGCGGCCGGGACGGGAACCGGGATCGGTACCGGTACCGGGCGTACGGCGGCCGGGGGCGCCGCGGCCGGCGGCGTCGGCGGGGCCGACGCGGCGGCCCGGGCGCGGGCGGGCGAGCGCACCGACGAACGCGCCCACGAGCGCGCCGGCGGGTGGACCGACGAGCGCGCGGGGGAGCGGACCGACGAGCGCGCCGGCCGGTGGAGCGGGGAGCGGTCCCGCACGGGCATGGGCCGCGACGACGCCATGACGCGCTCGGAGGAGCGCCTGCACGTCGGCGTCGAGAGCCGCGAGGTGGGGCGCGCCCGGCTGCGCAAGTACGTGGTCACCGAAGAGGTGGAGCAGACGGTGCCGCTGCGCCACGACGAGGTGCGCGTCGAGCGCGAGCCGATCACGGACGCCAACCGCGACGCCGCCCTCACCGGGCCGGAGATCGGCGAGGCCGAGTACGAGGTGATCCTGCACGAGGAGCGCCCGGTGGTGGAGACGGAGACCGTGCCCGTCGAGCGGGTCCGGCTGACCACCGAGGAGCACATCTCGGAGGAGACGGTGCGCGCCCGGGTCCGCAAGGAGCACATCAAGGGCGAGACCGAGGGCTTCGACGAGGCCCGCGACGACATCGGATCCCGCGGTGACATCGGCGACCGCGGTGACATCGGCGGCCGTGGCGACCTCGGCTCCCGCGACGACAGGGGCTCCCGGCGCGGCAGGGACGACCGGGGTGACGCGGGCCGCGGCCGGCGGCTGTAGCGCGGGGCGGGCCGGTGACGCCGGTCTCTTTCCGGGGGCGGCGCTACCGCCCCGTGACTACCGGCCGGTAACCTCTCGTGAGCAGTCACGGAGACGTTTGAGCGGGCCTGCGGGCGGCCCGCGCGCCACTGGCGGACGCCCCGGCGGAAAACTTCGTGAAGTTCTTCACAAGGAAATGCCTCCGGCGGGGCGGCGCGGGGCCTTCTACCGGCCCGTACCGGGGCTCAACGGGCCCCGGACGGTGCTCGAAGGAGCGTGCGCGACGGATTCCGCAAGGGCCGTACGGCCCCCTCCCGGAAGGCCCCGCGGACCCGGAGTGGCAGCTCACGCGGCCTTGACAACGGTCATAAGCGGACGCCGGTTCCCCGGCGGCCACGTGCCGTCCGTCACAAAAGCCGCGGAGTTTAGCACAGGCCCTTCCGAAGCTTGTGAAGGGGCGCACGAGGTGCCCCCCTCGGACAGGTGGATACTCGATGCCATGAGCACCACGGAGCGTCCCAGGATCCTCGTAGTAGGCGGTGGGTACGTAGGCCTGTACGCAGCTCGGCGCATCCTCAAGAAGATGCGCTACGGCGAGGCGACCGTCACGGTCGTCGACCCCCGGTCGTACATGACCTACCAGCCCTTCCTCCCCGAAGCCGCCGCCGGCAGCATCTCCCCGCGGCACGTCGTCGTCCCGCTGCGACGCGTGCTGCCCAAGGCGGAGGTTCTCACCGGCCGGGTCACCACCATCGACCAGGACCGCAAGGTCGCCACGATCGCCCCGCTGGTCGGCGAGGCGTACGAGCTGCCCTTCGACTACCTGGTCATCGCGATGGGCGCGGTCTCCCGCACCTTCCCGATCCCCGGCCTCGCCGAGCAGGGCATCGGCATGAAGGGCATCGAGGAGTCCATCGGCCTGCGCAACCACGTGCTGGAGCAGCTGGACAAGGCCGACTCCACGACCGACGAGGAGATCCGCCGCAAGGCGCTCACCTTCGTCTTCATCGGCGGCGGCTTCGCGGGCGCGGAGACCATCGGCGAGGTCGAGGACATGGCCCGGGACGCGGCCAAGTACTACAAGAACGTCACCCGCGAGGACATGCGGTTCGTCCTCGTCGACGCCGCGGACAAGATCCTTCCCGAGGTCGGCCCCAAGCTCGGCCAGTACGGCAAGGAGCACCTGGAGAGCCGCGGCGTGGAGATCTACCTCTCCACCTCGATGGACTCCTGCGTCGACGGCCACGTGGTGCTGAAGAACGGCCTGGAGGTCGACTCCAACACCATCGTGTGGACCGCGGGCGTCAAGCCCAACCCGGTCCTCGCCCGCTTCGGTCTGCCGCTCGGCCCGCGCGGTCACGTGGACTGCGCGCCCACCCTCCAGGTCCAGGGCACCGACTACATCTGGGCCGCCGGCGACAACGCCCAGGTGCCCGACCTCGTCGGCCGCAAGGCGGGCAACGAGAACGCCTGGTGCCCGCCGAACGCCCAGCACGCGCTGCGCCAGGCCAAGGTCCTCGGCGACAACGTGGTGTCCGGCATGCGGGGCTTCCCGCAGAAGGACTACAGCCACGCCAACAAGGGCGCGGTCGCGGGCCTCGGCCTGCACAAGGGCGTCGCGATGATCGTCATGGGCAAGATGAAGATCAAGCTCAAGGGCCGTCTCGCCTGGTACATGCACCGTGGCTACCACGGCATGGCCATGCCGACCTGGAACCGCAAGATCCGCATCTTCGCCGACTGGACCCTCGGCATGTTCCTCAAGCGCGAGGTCGTCTCCCTGGGCGCCATGGAGAACCCCCGCGAGGAGTTCTACGAGGCCGCCAAGCCCGCGCCGGTCGCCGCCGCGAGCAAGACCGAGGAGAAGGCCAAGGCCTCCTGACCTCCCGTCGGTCACCGCTTCACCGCTTCACCTGATCCAGAACCGAAGGACCTCCCGCCATCCGTGGTGCGGGAGGTCCTTCGGCGTTCCCCGGCGTTCCGCCCGCGCGGCGGCGCGAGATGAGTGGCCGGTGCATCTGCTTTGCCCAGTCGTAACCCGCTTGCGGGACTGTGCCGGGGGCCCGTCGGTGTTTACGTGGTGCAGGACATTCCGGCGTACGTCGTCACGGAGGTGTGTGCGTCATGCCCGATGCCGCGTCGCGGCTCACGACACTGCTCGAACAGCTGCTGGAGACCCCGCTACCGGTGCGCGTGCGCGCCTGGGACGGGTCGGAGGCCGGGCCGCCGGGGGCGCCGACGCTCGTCGTACGCAACCGCCGCGCCCTGCGCCGGCTGCTGTTCAAACCCGGCGAACTCGGCCTGGCCCGCGCCTGGGTGGCCGGCGACCTGACCGTCGAGGGCGACCTCTACACCGCCCTCGCCCTGATGTCCGGACTGATCTGGGAACGCGGCGAGGACGCCCGCAGTCTCGGCGACATCCTGCGCGACCCGGCCGCGCGGGCCGCGGTGCGCGGCCTGGTGAAGCTGGCCGGCCCGCCGCTGCCGCCCGCCCCGCCGCCCGAGGAGGTCCGCCGCCCCGGCCACCTCCACACCCGGCGCTCCGACAGACGCGCCATCAGCCACCACTACGACGTCGGCAACGACTTCTACGGACTCGTCCTCGGCCCGTCCATGGTGTACTCCTGCGCCTACTGGCCGGCCCCCGGACCGGACGCCACCCTCGAACAGGCCCAGTACGACAAGCTCGAACTCATCAGCCGCAAACTCGCCCTGAAGCCCGGTCAGCGCCTCTTGGACGTCGGCTGCGGCTGGGGCTCCATGGCCATGCACGCGGCCCGCGAGCACGGCGTGAGCGTCGTCGGCGTCACCCTCTCCCAGGAACAGGCCGCCTACGCCAACAAGCGCGTCGCCGACGAGGGTCTGACCGACAAGGTCGAGATCCGCGTCCAGGACTACCGCGACGTGACCGACGGGCCGTACGACGCGATCTCCTCCATCGGCATGGCCGAGCACGTCGGCGCCGCCCGCTACCTCGACTACGCCAGCGACCTGCACGCCCTGCTCAAGCACGGCGGACGGCTCCTGAACCACCAGATCGGCCGCCGCCCGCAGCGCGCGGAGGCGGAGTACCACGTCGACGCGTTCATCGACGCCTACGTCTTCCCGGACGGCGAGCTGGCCCCGGTCGGCACCACCGTCACCCAGCTGGAGCGGGCCGGGTTCGAGGTGCGCGACGTGGAGTCGATCCGCGAGCACTACGCGCTCACCCTGCGCCGCTGGGTCGCCAACCTGGAGGCCGACTGGGACCGCGCGGTACGGCTCACCAGCCCGGGCCGCGCCCGGGTGTGGCGGCTGTACATGGCGGCCTCCGCGCTCGCCTTCGAACGCAACCGCATCGGCGTCAACCAGGTGCTCGCCGTGAAGACCCCCGGCTCCGGCGCCTCGGGGATGCCGCTGCGCGCCCGCACCTGGGGCGCGCCGGACGCGTAGTCCGCGACACGCGCGAGGAGCCCGTTCCAGCCGCTGGAACGGGCTCCTCGCGTCATCGGGGCGCGGCTACTCGGACTTGATCGCCTGGAGCATGTTCAGCCGGGCCGCCCGCCGGGCCGGCCACAGCGCGGCCAGCACGCCGACCACCGCCGCCAGCAGCAGGAAGACGGCCATCCGCCCCCATGGCAGCACCAGTTCGTACGTCGCCATCTTGGCGCCCAGCAGTTCGCCGGCCGCCCAGCCGAAGAACACGCCAAGACCGATGCCGAGGACGCCGCCGAACAGGGCGATCACCAGGGACTCCAGGCGGACCATCCGCTTGATGCCCCGGCGGTCCAGGCCGATGGCGCGCAGCATGCCGATCTCCTGGGAGCGCTCGAAGACCGACATGGCCAGGGTGTTGATGACGCCCAGGACCGCGACGATCACCGCCATGGCGAGCAGGCCGTAGAGCATGTTCAGCATCAGGGTGAACATCTGCGCGATGCCGTTGGAGATGTCCTTCTTGTCCTGGACCTTGATCGCCGGGTTGTCGCCGAGCGCCTTGACCAGCTTGTCCTTGGTGGCCTCGGACGCGCCGTCGGCGGTCTTGACCATGACCTGCATGTCGGTCGCGTCGCTCTGGTGCGGGGCGAGGACGGCGTTGTCGAGCATGATCCCGCGGATCATCTCGTTGCCCTGGTAGACCCCGGCGACGGTGAGCCGCTGCTTCTTGCCGTCCTCGTAGGCGACGGTGAACGCGGACCCGGCCGTCCAGTGGCGGTCCTCGGCGGTCCTGTCGTCGACGATCACCTTGGCGCCGCCGACCGTGAACGAGCCGTCCTTGACCTTCAGGTCCGTCAGCTCGCCGATCGCGGCGCCGTTGACGCCGGTCAGGTACTCGGTCTCGCCGCCGATGCGGGAGGGCGCGGTGCGCAGCGGGCTGAGGGCGGTGACGCCGCCGGTGGCCTTCAGCTCCTTCTCGACGTCCGGGGAGAGGCCGTTGCCGTTGGCCATCGACACCACGTAGTCGGCGCGGATCGCGGAGGAGGCCATCTTGTCGATCGCGTGCTGGAGGCTGCCGGCCATCACCGTCATGCCGGTGATCAGGGTCAGTCCGATCATCAGCGCGGACGCGGTGGCCGCCGTGCGGCGCGGGTTGCGCACCGAGTTCTGCCGGGCCAGCTTGCCGGACACCCCGAACGCGCGCATCACGGGGGCGGTGGCGGCGATCAGCGGCCGGGACAGCAGCGGGGTCAGGATGAACACGCCGATGATCAGCAGCACGGCGCCGAGTCCCATCGGGGCCTGGGCGGAGTCGGTGTCCATCGTGGTGGCCGCGAGGACCACCGCGACGCCGGCCGCCGCGAACAGCGCGCCCAGGGTGTTGCGCAGCACCAGCGACTTGGCGGTCGCCTGCGCGTGCAGGCTGCTCATCGCCGCCACCGGCGGGATCTTCGCGGCGCGCCGGCCCGGCAGCCAGGCGGCCAGCATGGTCACCAGGACGCCGACCGCGAGGGCGGCGACGACCGTGCCGGGCGTGATCACCAGCGGCCCGTCCGGGACGGTGGCGCCGAACGACCCGAGCAGGGAGCGCAGTCCGGCGCCGATCCCGATGCCGGCCAGCAGACCGGTCACGGCGGCCACCGCGCCCACCACGAACGCCTCGATCAGCACCGACCGGGTGACCTGCCGGCGCGAGGCGCCGACCGCGCGCAGCAGCGCGAGTTCCTTGGTGCGCTGGGCGACCAGCATGGTGAAGGTGTTGGCGATGATGAACGTGCCGACGAACAGGGCGATCCCGGCGAAGACCAGCAGGCCCTGCTTCATGCCGCTCATCGACGAGGCGATCGTCCGCGCCTGGTCGTCGGCGAGCTGCTGTCCCGTGGTGGTCTCGGTCTTCCCCTTGGGCAGCGCCCGGTCCAGCTGCGCCTTCAGCTCCGACTGGCTGGTGCCGGCCTTCGCCGCGACGTCGATCTCGTCGTACGTGCCCGGCTTGCCGAACAGCTTCTGGGCGGTGGCCGTGTCGAACAGGGCGAGGCTGCCGCCGGCGGCGACGTTGCCGTCGTCGGTGGTGAAGATCCCGCTGACGGTGGGGGTCAGGACGGGGCCGTCGACGGACAGGCGCACGGTGTCGCCGACCTTGTAACCGGCCCGGCGGGCGGTGTCGGAGTCGATGAGGACCTGGTGCGCGCCGTGCGGGGCGGCGCCGGAGACCAGCGGGTACCGGGGATCCTTCGCACCCCAGTAGTTGCCGCCCTCGGACTGGAAGCCGTTGCCGATCAGCTTGCCGTCCTTGCCGGCCAGGGCGGTGAAGCCGCGGACGACGCCGATGGCGGACTGCGCGCCGGGGACGCGGGCGCCGCGCTCCAGCAGCGCCTGGGTCAGCTCGGGCGTCGTGCCGACCCGGTCGCCCTCGCTCTGCTGGTACTTGGCCTCGACGGCCACGTCGACGTGGCCGAAGCCCTTGGCGGAGCTCTTCTGGAAGGCGTCGGAGATGGTGTTGGTGAAGACCAGGGTCCCCGACACGAAGGCCACGCCGAGCATCACGGCGAGCACGGTCATCAGGAGCCGGGCCTTGTGCGCGAAGACGTTGCGCAAGGCGGTGCGGAACATGGGTGTCTCAGTTCAGGTGAGGGCGACTGGGGCGTCGAGGGCGACGGGGGCTGGGCGTGGCGGCCGGCGGCCGGCGGGGCGGGAGCGCCGCCGCGGCGGTCCGGGCGCCGTCCGTCAGCTGGTGCGGCCCTTGGTGTCGAACTGCTTCATGCGGTCCAGCACCGCGTCCGCCGTCGGCCCGTACACCTCGTCCACGATCCGGCCGTCGGCGAGGAAGACCACCCGGTCCGCGTAGGCCGCCGCCACCGGGTCGTGGGTCACCATCACCACGGTCTGGCCCAGCTCCCGCACCGAGTTGCGCAGGAAGCCGAGCACCTCGGCGCCGGAGCGGGAGTCCAGGTTGCCGGTGGGCTCGTCACCGAAGATGATCTCCGGCCGGGAGGCCAGCGCGCGGGCGACCGCGACGCGCTGCTGCTGGCCGCCGGAGAGCTGCGAGGGCCGGTGTCCCAGCCGCCCGGACAGGCCGATCATCTCGATCACCGAGTCCAGCCACTGCTTGTCGGGCTTGCGGCCGGCGATGTCCATGGGGAGCGTGATGTTCTCCAGCGCCGTCAGCGTCGGCAGCAGGTTGAACGCCTGGAAGATGAACCCGATCTTGTCCCGGCGCAACTTGGTGAGCTGCTTGTCCTTCAGCGAGCCCAGCTCGGTGTCGCCGATGCGCACCGAGCCGGAGGAGAAGGTGTCGAGACCGGCCACGCAGTGCATCAGCGTGGACTTGCCGGAGCCGGAGGGGCCCATGATCGCGGTGAACTCGGCCTGCGCGAAGTCGACGGAGACCCGGTCGAGCGCGACCACCTGGGTCTCGCCCTGTCCGTAGATCTTCGACAGATCCGTGGCGCGCGCGGCCACGGCGGTGGACCGGCCGGCGATGGAGGAGGTGGTCACGGGTGGGTGCTCCTGACGGGACGACGATGTTCTCGGGGACGGGTTCCATCGTCTCCGCGGTTCAGGCCCGTGGCGTCAGCCGCTGTTCCGGTTGTCGGGGCGACTCGGGACGGAGGGGGGAGGGCCCCCGTCATCCCCAGGTATGACGGCCGCCCCTGAGGGCCGCCGGGGCCCGTCCCCGGAAGGGGGAACGTCGGGACGGGGTGGAGGCAGCCTGTTCGTACGGTGAAATTCCGTCATTCCGCGTACACGGCCCCTTGCCGCCGGTCAGGCTGTAGGCAAGTGCCAACGGCGGTTTTCGTCTTCTGATGGTCCCTCAAGCGCCAATAAAATAAGACAACATGAGGTCACCTGCCCACGGTCGGGATGGTGCGTCCCGATAGGCTCGGGACCCCGGCGCGGAACCCACGGCCTGGCCCCGGATGGTGGAATGCAGACACGGCGAGCTTAAACCTCGCTGCCCCTCGCGGGCGTACCGGTTCGAGTCCGGTTCCGGGGACTTCCACCAAGCGGTGTCGTGCCGGTGACCACCCCGGGCCGACGCCGCCGTCGCTTCCCCCGCGGCCCCCTCCCCGCCGTCCTCCGGACGCCGCCCCCGCCGTCCTGTCTCCGGCAGGTTCCGGACGTGTACCGGGTCGGTCATGATCGCCCGTGGACCGTGCCGGGAATCGCCCGTCCGCGTAGCGTGTTCCGCAGCAAGGCGGGGGAAAGATCCTTCCCAGGTACTAGGGTCGATCCTTTGCCGTTCCATTACTCTTGAGCCAAGGCCGCGACGTGCGGCCATGGAGGAGTGAGATGAGGAGCAGAAACCCGGTCTTCTCGCGACGGGGGTTCAGCCGCGACAACGGCTACGCCGGCTTCAACACCGCGCCGCAGGCCGGGGGCCCCGCAGTCGGCACGCAGGGCAACCCGTACGCGCAGGGCGGTCCGTACGCCCAGCCGAGCGGCAACCCCTACGCGCAGAACCCTTACGCCCAGCAGGACCTTCAGTACGGCGCGCCGCCGCAGGCCCCGGCCGCCGCCGGCCGCATGACGATGGACGACGTCGTCGTGCGCACCGCCTCCACGCTCGGCGTGCTGGTGGTCACCGCCGCGCTCGCCTGGGCGCTGCTGCCCGTCGACGACGCGCACATCGGCCGCTCCTACGGCATCGGGATCGGCGCCGCGCTGATCGCGATGGTGCTGGGCTTCGTCCAGTCCTTCAAGCGCAAGGCCTCGCCCGCGCTGATCCTGACCTACGCGGCGTTCGAGGGCGTGTTCCTCGGCGTCGTCTCCAGCGTGGTCGACAACCGCATCGCCAGCGGCGCCGCCATGCAGGCCGTGCTCGGCACGATGGCGGTCTTCGCCGCCGTGCTCGTCGCCTACAAGGCGGGCTGGATCCGGGTCAACCGCCGCTTCTACGGCTTCGTGATGGCGGCCGCGCTCGGCTTCGTGCTGCTGATGATGGTGAACCTGCTGTTCGCCGCGTTCGGCGGCGGGGACGGCCTCGGCTTCCGCAGCGGCGGCCTCGGCATCCTCTTCGGCATCATCGGCGTCATCCTGGGCGCCTGCTTCCTGGCCCTGGACTTCAAGCAGGTCGAGGACGGCGTGAACTACGGCGCGCCGCGCGAGGAGGCCTGGCTCGCCGCCTTCGGCCTGACGCTGACGCTGGTGTGGATCTACATGGAGTTCCTGCGGATCATCGCGATCCTCAACCAGAACGACTGACGTCCGCGCACGACCGACGTCCGCGTTCTTCGCGGAAGGGCCCCGGCTCCGGCCGGGGCCCTTCGCCGTTCCCGCGCCGCCCGGAGCGACGTCCGCGGCCTGGAGCGGCGTGCGGGGCCCGGAGCGACGTCCGCGGCCTAGAGCAGCTTGCGGGCGGCCCTCCTCAGGTCGTACTCGTGGATGATCGCCTTGGCGTGGCCGTACGCGAGGTTGTGTTCGTGGCGGAGCCAGCTGAGTTTCTCCTCGAAACAGAGCGCCGGGCCCTCTTCGACGGTGCGCAGCCAGTCGGTGACCTCACGACCGGTGCACTGGGGGATGCGGGCGAGCAGGTTGCGGTGGGTCTCCTGGGAGAAGACTTGGGACATCGGCGCCTCCGGACGCGTTCGACGAAGCCGGTCCTTCACGTCACCGTGCCCGAGGGTTCGCTCATTGGCAACAGTCCGGGTGCGGCGCGTAGTCTCGCGACGTGGTTGACACGACATCGCTGAGCCGGGCAGTGGATCACTTCGCCGACCGCCTGCGGGCGGCCCCGCAGAGCCGGCTGCAACGCAGCGCGGCCGCGGAGGCGCTGGCGCTGGCCAGGGAGTTCGCCCGGCGGGCCCAGCTCGCCGAGGCGCCGGAGCGGGAGCCGCGGGAGATGCCGGACGCGGGCATGTTCGCCGTCGCCGACCAGATCACCGTGGCCGGACACGACCTGGCCCTCGTGCTGAAGGACGAGGCCGAGGTCGAGGAGGCGGTCCGCCTGGTGACGGAGGCCCAGAAACGAGCCGGGGTGTGACGGGCGCGCGGGGGCGGACGGCGTAGGCGCGTGACGGGCGCGGCGGGCGCGGGCGGCGGGCGCGGGATGGGGCGGCGGCGGGCCGGACGGCGGCCGCGCGCCGGGGCGGGTCAGAGGGAGGCGATGACCCGGTCCGCCAGGATGTACACGTTCTCCTCGCCGCAGGCGAAGGTCAGGGTGTAGGCGCCGGAGATGCCCGAGCCGCCCAGCAGGACGGGACACTCGCCGGCGTGCAGCGCGGCGGCGAGCCGGTCCGCGGTCTCGCGGTGGCCCGGCGTCATGCAGAGGGTCGTGCCGTCGGCGAAGACGTAGACGTCCAGGGTGCCCAGCGGGCCGGGCCGGACGTCGGCCAGCTCCACCGCGTCCTCGGCCAGCTTCTCCAGGGTGGCGACGGTGCGCTCGTGATCGCCGACGACCGGGGAGGCGTGCGGGGTGAAGTCGGGGTGCGAGGGGTGGCGGCGGCGGGCCGCGGCCAGCTCGGCGGACTCACCGGCGCTCGCGCCGGACGCCTCGTCGGCGTCGGCGCCGGTCTCGGTCACCGGCTCCAGGTGCTCGAACCCCACGAAGTCGGCCTGCCGGGGCAGGAACAGCTCGCTGTCGGGCAGTCCGAGCAGGGACGGCGCGTCGGCGGCGTCCCGCGCCTCCTGCGCGGCCCAGAAGGCCCGCGCCTCGGCGAGCTCACGCTCCCGCTCCTCCGCGAGCGCCTGGACCACGGCGGTGCGTATGTGCTCGGCGTCCGCCTGGCCGCGGGCGGCGGGCAGCAGGGCCCGCGCCGTCGCGGCGTGGTTCTCGGCGAGCTGGTTCTGCAACGCCGCGACCTGCCGGCGCAGCGCGAAAAGGGTGCGCAGGACGGCGACGCCCACGGCGCCGGTGGCGGCCGTGGTGAGCAGCAGGGCGATGGGCATGGCGCTCACTGACGTACTCCCGGGTTCAAGGTGGACCCCCGACTTCCTACATCAGCTTGAAGGGCGGACTATCCAGCTGTCAGTGCGTAACGTCACGAAACGGACAGGAATGGGGCTTGTGGGACGCTTGAGCCGCCTGGCGTGACGCTGTTGACCTGGGAAGATCTCCCCCTGAAGCGAAGTAGGTCACACTCTGGGGGAGATTGGATCACAGAACGGCCCGGAATCCAGGGGTTTCCTGCATTCCGGGCCGTTCGTTCACGCTGGGTGCCCCGGCGGCCACTGACGGTCCCTCATGTCGCCGCCGCGCGGGGTCGGCTCAGGCGCGCACGCCGCGTGGGGTCAGCTCAGGCGCTCGATGACCATGGCCATGCCCTGGCCGCCGCCGACGCACATGGTCTCCAGGCCGAACTGCTTGTCGTGGAACTGGAGCGAGTTGATCAGCGTGCCGGTGATCCGGGCGCCGGTCATGCCGAAGGGGTGGCCGACCGCGATGGCGCCGCCGTTGACGTTCAGCTTGTCCAGGTCGATGCCGAGGTCGCGGTAGGAGGGGATCACCTGGGCGGCGAACGCCTCGTTGATCTCGACCAGGTCGATGTCGCCGATGCCCAGGCCGGCCCGCTTCAGCGCCTGCTTGCTGGCCTCGACCGGGCCGAGGCCCATGATCTCCGGGGACAGGCCGGAGACGCCGGTGGAGACGATCCGGGCCAGCGGGGTCAGGCCCAGCTCGCGCGCCTTGGTGTCGGACATGATGACGAGCGCGGCGGCGCCGTCGTTGAGCGGGCAGCAGTTGGCGGCGGTGACCAGGCCGTCGGGGCGGAAGACCGGCTTGAGGCCGGAGACGCCCTCCAGGGTGACGCCGGCGCGGGGACCGTCGTCCTTCGAGACGACCGTGCCGTCCGGCAGGGTCACGGGGGTGATCTCGCGCTCCCAGAAGCCGTTCTTGAGGGCTTCCTCGGCCAGGTTCTGCGAGCGGACGCCGAACTCGTCCATCTCCTGGCGGCTGACGCCCTTCCAGCGGGCCAGGTTCTCGGCGGTCTGGCCCATCGCGATGTAGGCGTCGGGGATCAGGCCGTCCTCGCGCGGGTCGTGCCAGGTGGTGCCCTCCTGCTGGGCGACGGCCTCGGTGCGGGCCTCGGCCTCGGCGAACAGCGGGTTGTGCGTGCCCGGCAGGCCGTCGGAGCTGCCCTTGGCGAAGCGGGAGACCGTCTCGACGCCGGCCGAGATGAACACGTCGCCCTCGCCGGCCTTGATGGCGTGCAGGGCCATCCGGGAGGTCTGGAGCGAGGAGGAACAGTAACGGGTGACCGTGCAGCCGGGCAGGTGGTCCATGCCCATCTGCACGGCGACGATCCGGCCGAGGTTGTGGCCCTGCTCGCCGCCGGGCAGACCGCAGCCGAGCATCAGGTCGTCGATGTCCTTCGGGTCCAGCTCGGGGACCTTGGCGAGCGCCGCCTGCACGATGGTGGCGGTGAGGTCGTCGGGGCGCAGGTCCTTCAGGGAGCCCTTGACGGCGCGGCCGATGGGGGAGCGGGCGGTCGAGACGATGACGGCTTCGGGCATCAGGGCTCCACGGGGGTGCGGTGACGGGCAGGGCTGGTCTGGAAGTTACCCGTACGTATGGTCCGGGTCACGGGGGTGGCGGTGTGACCCTGACCGCAGTTTTCTAAGCGCTTGCTTTTTCGGCGGCTCATGGGGCTTTGCCGAGTGAGGCGCACACCTCCACAGCCCGTCCGGCGTTTGAGGACGAGGCCGTTCAGGCCGACCGGGGGGTCCGGGGGGCGGAGCCCCCTGGCGGCGACCGAGGGGGCAAGGCGCCCTCGATCACGTCACCGTCCGCACCGGTGCGGGCTCCGTCGCCGACACCCGCCGCCTGCGCCGCCGCTTCAGCAGCGCCCACGGCCCCCGCGGCCCGGTGGGCAGGGCGGCGGCGACCTCCGTACCGGCCTCCGACGCCGCCTCCGCCGCCGCCCGCGCCACCGGCAGGAACCCCTCGCGCCGCGACACGTCCGGCCGCTCCTCCTCCGCCGGCCACAGCCCGAGCGCCGCGCACACCGTCGGCAGCACCGCCATCGCCGCCGTGGCGTACCCCTCGGCGGAGGGGTGGTAGTTGTCCGGGCCGAACAGCTCCCGCGGGTTCGCCTCGAACTCGGGCCCCAGCAGATCGCCCAGCGACACCGTGCGGCCCCCCTGCCCCACCACCCCGATCGTCTGCGCCGCCGCCAGCTGCCGCGAGGTGCGCCGGGCCAGCCAGCGCAGCGGCTGCTGCACCGGCTCGATGGTCCCGAGGTCGGGGCAGGTCCCCACGACCACCTCCGCGCCCGCGGTGCGCAGCCGCCGTACCGCCGCCGAGAGGTGGCGCACCGAGCGGGTCGGCGGCATCCGGTGGGTCACGTCGTTGGCGCCGACCATGATCACGCAGATGTCCGGCGGCTGCGCCGGATCGGCCAGCACCAGGGAGACCTGGCGGTCCAGGTCGTCGGAGCGGGCGCCGGTCACCGCGACGTTGCGCAGCCGCACCGGCCGCTCCGCCACCGCCGCCAGGCCCGACGCCAGCAGCGCGCCCGGCGTCTGCCCGGCCCGGTGCACGCCCTGCCCGGCCGCCGTGGAGTCGCCGAGCAGGACCAGCCGCAGCGGCGGCTCGCCGGGGACGGCGTAGGCGGGGCCGTACAGCCCGTCGGCCTGCGGTACGCGGTGGTCGGCGCCGTTGCCCACATGGCGCCGGGCCAGCCGCACCTCGGCCAGCAGCAGTCCGACGGCCGCCGCGCCGGCCAGCCCGATCCCCCCGCCCCCGTACGCGGCGCCGGCCGCGATCCGCCGGGCCACCCTCGCCCTCGACATGCTCGTCATGACTGGCTGCCACCTCCCGCGAAGCCGTACACCCACTCCTTGCCCCGTACCGACCGTCGTCCAATCGCGACAGCGAGTGAACACCCGTCCGAGTCCCGGCCGGGGCCGTAGGCTGACGGAACCACCACGACCACATCTTTTGCAGCGACCGGAGACAACGGTGCGATTCCACGACTCGATGATCAGCCTCGTCGGCAACACCCCGCTGGTACGGCTCAACAACGTCAGCAAGGGCATCAAGGCGACCGTCCTGGCCAAGGTCGAGTACTTCAACCCCGGCGGCTCCGTGAAGGACCGCATCGCCCTGCGGATGATCGAGGCGGCGGAGAAGAGCGGGGAGCTGAAGCCCGGCGGCACGATCGTCGAGCCCACCAGCGGCAACACGGGCGTCGGCCTCGCCATCGTGGCCCAGCAGAAGGGCTACAAGTGCATCTTCGTGTGCCCGGACAAGGTCTCCACCGACAAGATCAACGTGCTGCGCGCCTACGGGGCCGAAGTGGTCGTGTGTCCCACGGCCGTCGACCCGGAGCACCCGGACTCGTACTACAACGTCTCCGACCGGCTGGTCCGTGAGACGCCGGGCGCGTGGAAGCCCGACCAGTACTCCAACCCGAACAACCCCCTGTCGCACTATCACTCCACCGGCCCCGAGCTGTGGGAGCAGACCGACGGGAAGATCACCCACTTCGTGGCGGGCGTCGGCACCGGCGGCACCATCTCCGGCACCGGCCGCTACCTGAAGGACGCCAGCGGCGGCAAGGTCAAGGTCGTCGGCGCCGACCCCGAGGGCTCGGTGTACTCCGGCGGCTCCGGGCGGCCGTACCTCGTCGAGGGCGTCGGCGAGGACTTCTGGCCCACCGCCTACGACCGGACCGTCGCCGACGAGATCGTCGCCGTCTCCGACAAGGACTCCTTCCAGATGACCCGCCGCCTGGCCAAGGAGGAGGGCCTGCTGGTCGGCGGCTCCTGCGGCATGGCGGTCGTGGCGGCGCTGGAGGTGGCCGAGCGGCTCGGCCCCGACGAGGTCGTGGTGGTGCTGCTGCCGGACAGCGGACGCGGCTACCTCAGCAAGATCTTCAACGACGAGTGGATGGCCGACTACGGCTTCCTGGAGGACGAGGGCCCCAGCGCCCGCGTCGGCGACGTGCTGAACGACAAGGAGGGCGGCATCCCCTCCCTGGTCCACATGCACCCCGACGAGACCGTCGGCCAGGCCATCGAGGTGCTGCGCGAGTACGGCGTCTCGCAGATGCCGATCGTCAAGCCGGGCGCCGGCCACCCGGACGTGATGGCGGCCGAGGTCGTCGGCTCCGTCGTCGAGCGGGAGCTGCTGGACGCGCTGTTCACCAAGCGGGCCTCGCTGGAGGACCCGCTGGAGAAGCACATGTCCGCGCCGCTGCCGCAGGTCGGCTCCGGCGAGCCGGTCGGCGACCTGATGACGGTGCTCGGCACCGCCGACGCGGCGATCGTCCTGGTGGAGGGCAAGCCCACCGGAGTGGTCAGCCGGCAGGACCTGCTCGCCTTCCTGGCCAAGGGCGGCAAGCAGTAGGTCCCGTCCCCGGGGCCCGGCGTCCCGTCCCGGGGAGCGGTGTCGTGGCCCGGCGGGTTCCCCCGGCCCGCCCCGCCCCGCCCCGCCCCGGCCCGTCACGGCCCGCCGGAACTCTCGGTGACCTGCGGTCGAGGAGCGGTCGCGGAACTGGTACGAGCACGTCACGTGCGCGCAGCACCCGCTTAACACGCGTCCGGCAGAGTCGTGGGTGTCGGCGGGAAGGGAGCGGCTCCCCTTCCCGGCCGGCGAGCGAGACGGCGCCAAGGAACCTCCGGAGCGGCTCCCGGACCTCCATGGACGCCTGGATGCGCAGGCCCGGCCTGACCCGGCCCGCGTCCCTCGCGGGGACCGCCGTCGTCCCGCCCCCCAGCGATGGGGGTGCGGCGGTCCCCGCGCACGCTTCTTCCCCGCGCGGGCCCGGCACCGGACAGGTGGCGGGCCCGCGCGCGGTCAGTCCTCCCAGGCGCCGTCCTTCGCGTCGGCGCGGCGGCGACGGCCGAACAGGCCGGGGTCGGCGCGGACCGCCTGGAACGCGTTGACGCCGACGATGCCCGCCCAGGTCACGATGAGACCGGGCAGATGGGCCGCGCCGGCGCCGATCGCGGACAGCGGCACCGCCAGCACCAGCGAGACGATGCCGAAGCCGAAGCGCTCCCCCCAGGAGTCCGTGGGCTGCGGCGACCGGGCGCCGCGCGCCGCCGTCAGCCGCTGCTCGGCCAGCTGCCGGCGCACCCGGCGCTCCACGGCGCCGTCGATGCGCTGGTCGACCTTCTCCAGGAACGAGTCCACCAGCGCGGACTCGTACTCGTCGCCCAGCTCCCCGCGCGCCCGCAACGTGGCGTCGAGCTCCTTCTTGAGGTCGGTGTCCCGCGCGTCCATTCCGGTCATGCGCCCCAGGCTAGGGACCCCCGCCCGCCCGCCGCACTGGGGAAATCCCCCCAATCGGCCGGGGGCGGACCGCAGGGGACGGTGCCACCGCCGTCGGGGCGCCTTGGCTGCGGGGTCGGGCGCGCCGACGGCGGTGGCCGTCCGGGGCCCCTCGGTCGGGGCCGTGACGCCGTCCGCCGGGGTGGTGCGCACCGCGTCCCTCCACGATTAGCACGCGCGCCGGCGCACACCGCGCACCGACGGCGGCACTTGGCGGATCCGTTGCCCGGCCTTGCCCGCCCTGTATGACGTCATGCAGAGTTCTTGGTGTCTGAATAGGAACTGGTCGGGGAGTACTCTCCCGGGTCGTCGACGACTTCTGAGGGGGAGGCACGGCATGAGCGTGACCGACAGCCCTGCCGCACGGTTGCAGGAGCTCTTCGAAGGGCACCGGCTCACGCCGACCCAGCGCCGCATCGCGCACAGCATGGTGCGCCGCGCCGCCGACGTGCCCTTCCTGTCCAGCGTGGAGCTGGCCGAGCTGGCCGGGGTCAGCCAGCCGTCGGTGACCCGCTTCGCCGTCGCCCTCGGCTTCGACGGCTACCCGGCGCTCCGCCGCCACCTGCGCGAGGTCGCGCCCGCCGAACCGGCCGACCGGCCCGAGTCGTACAACGAGTACCAGCAGGCCGTCGAGGCCGAGATCGAGAACCTGCGGCACCTGGCGCAGGCGCTCGCCGACCCGCGGCCGGTGCGGCAGGCGGGCCGCCTCCTCGCGGCCTCCCGGCCGCTGCCGGTGCTGGGCCTGCGCGCCGCCGCCTCCCAGGCGTACGGCTTCGCCTACTTCGCCGCCAAGGTCCATCCCGACGTACGGCTGCTCCACGAGGGCGGCACGATGATCGAGGACCGCATCGACGGCGCCGTACGGGCGGGCGCGTCGGCGCTGCTGTGCTTCGCACTGCCCCGGCATCCGCGCGAGGTCGTGGACACCCTCGCCTACGCCCGCGCGGCCGGGCTGCGCGTCGTCACGGTCGCGGACTCCGCCTTCGCGCCGGTCGCCCGGCACTCCGACCTGCTGCTGCCGGCGGCCGTCGGCACCGGGCTCGCCTTCGACACCGCCTGCGCGCCGATGCTGCTGGGCCGGGTGCTGCTGGAGGCCATGTGCGACGACCTGCCGGACGCGCAGGCGCGCCTGGAGGAGTTCGACACGGCCGCGGCGGCGCGGGGGCTGTTCGTGGACTGACCCTCCGGCGCCCGGCGGCGGACCGGGTGCGCGGCCCTTCGCCGGGCGGGCGCGGTTCTCAGACGCGTCTCAGGAACGCTCGCTAGCCTGCCCGCCCGGAGGAGACCCGGAGGAGACCCGGAGAAGAAGGGTGCCGGGCACGAGGGAGGCTGCACGTGGCACACGCAGGTCGCACAGGTCGCACAGGTCGCACAGGTCGCGCGGATCGCGGAGGTCGGGGACTGGCCCGGGTGGCCGTCGTCGTACGGGCCGGGGCGGCCCCGATGTGGTGGCTGGGGGTGTGCGCGGCGGGGATCGGCGTGCTCGTGCCGGGGCTGACCGGGCGCCGGATCGGGGTGCTGGCCGGTGCGGCGCTGTTCCTGGTGACCGCCGCCGTCGTGGCCCTTGCCGGGCGCCGTCGCTACCGGAGCCTCGCCCGGGACGCCGTCCGCGCCGGCCGGCACGACGTGCTCCAGGACCGGGCGGTGAGCCTGCGCGGCTGGCGGCGCGGGCACCGCTGGTGGCTGCTGCTCGCCTTCCTCGCGGCGCTGGGCAGCTCCCTCGCGCTGCCCGCGGCCGGCGGACTGCTGCTGGCCGGCGCCGGGTGCGGACTGCGGCTGAAGGCCGCCTGGCTGGGGCGGCTGGAACAGACCGCGGACGCGCTGCTGTGGGTACGGGTGGACTGGCTCGGCAAGCGCGGCGGACGGCCCGCGGGCCCGGCGGTCAAGGGCTACCGCGACACGGGCCCGGCGGCCGGCGACGCGGCCCCGGGCGGAGCACGCCGCCGCACCGCGGCACTCGTCTAGCCGCCTTCCGGCGCGCCGTGGCGGTGCGTCGGGTCAGACCTCCAGGTCCTGTTCGATCCGCCGCAACTGGTGGCGGGCCATCGCCAGGTTGGACCGTTTGGCGTCCAGCACCAGGTAGAGGAAGAGGCCGTTGCCGCCGCGCCCGCTGATCAGCCGGATCAGGTGGTACTGGTCGGACAGGGTGATCAGGATGTCCTCGATCTCCGCCTTGAGGCCGAGGTGCTCCATGGTGCGCATCTTGGCCCGTACGACATCGGTGTTGCCGGCGGCGGCGACGTTCAGGTCGAAGGTCTTGCTGCCGCCCATCGTGCCCAGCGCCATGCCGCTGGTGTAGTCGACGAGGGCGACTCCGGTCGCGCCCTCGATGGAGGCGAGGGCTTCCTTCAGACAGGTCTCGGTGTTGGCCATGGCGGATCTCCTTGTTGTCGGCGTTCTCGGCGTTCTCGGCGTTCTCGGCGTTCTCGGTGTTCTTGTTCTGCTTGTTCCGTCAGCCGTCGGTGACGGTGGGCGGGTTGGCGCCCGGGGCGGCGCCCGGGGTGCGGGGGGCGCGGGCGGTTCGGGTCCGCAGCGGGGCGGGCGGGGTGGTCGTCGG
>NZ_BAABKC010000133.1:0-31921 GCF_039543625.1 Streptomyces similanensis
AGCCCGGCGCGGGCCCGGTGGTGCTGTACGCCGGGGCGGAGCGGCTGGACACCCAGCGCTGCACGCTCGGCGAGCCGCCGCTGCTGGACGGCGCGGTGCTGTCCCTGGGCGCCCCCGCCGAGGAGGAGCCGCACCCCGAGCTGGACGAGGCCCCGGCCCAGCTGCACGTGGTCGCGGGACCGGACGCGGGCGGGGTCCACCTGCTGCACGGCGGGCAGATCACCGTCGGCCGCTCCGCCGACGCCGACGTGCCGCTCGACGACCCCGACGTCTCCCGGCTGCACTGCGCCGTGACGGTCGCCCCGGACGGCCGGGTCTCGGTCGCCGACCTCGGCTCCACCAACGGCACGGTGCTGGACGGCCGGCCGATCGGCGGCCGCCCGGTCCGGTTCGCGCCCGGCGCGCTGCTGCGCATGGGCGAGTCGGCCCTGCGGCTGACCCCGGCCGCCGGCCCGTCGGCCCGCGTGGCCACGGCGCCGGACGGGGAGGGACAGGTACGGGTCGCGGGGAGCGGCGGCGGTGCCTCGGGAGCTTCCGGCGCTGCGGGTACGCACGTCGTCTCGGGTACCTCCGGCGCCTCGGGTGCTTCGGGTGCGGGCGGTGGGGCGTACGCGCGTGGGGCGGGCGGTGACGGTGCCGGATCCGGCGCGGGCGCCGCGACGACCGCGGGGACGGGTTCCGCACCCGGTCTGAGCGTCGGCGGCGGCGCGTGGACGACGGCCGGCGGCCCCGGTGCGCCGGGTACGGCGGACGCGCCGCGCGTGACGGGTACGGCGGGCGCGTGGGGCGCGGCCGGCGCGGCGCGCCCGGCGGACGGCGGCGAGCACGGCTTCGCCGGATCGCCCGCGCTGCCCGCGCAGGGCCGCGCGCCCCGGATCGAGAGCCACGGCGGCGACACCCACGCGGGCCGCTTCGGTGCGGGCGCCGGCGCGGACACCTTCGTCCCCGAGCACCCGGACCACCTCGCCGAGGACGAGGGACGCGGCCGCAAGGGCACGCCCCTGCGGGGCACCGAGGTGCCGCAGGGGCTGCGCCGGCGCAGCGGGCTCGGGGCGTGGGCCCGGCGGCTGACCGGCGGGCGCGGCGAGAGCGCGGCGGTCCGCGGGGAGGCGTACGACGGCACGGCGGCGCCCGGGCACGGCGACGCGCCCGCGCCGTACGCGGGCCCGCAGCTGCCGGAGACCTGGCCGGACCCGGCGGCGCTGCTGCTGACCGCGCTGGGCCCGGGTCCCCGGCTGTGGGAGCGCGGTCCGGGGCACCCGGAGGCGCTGACGGTCCGGCTGGGCACGGCGGACCGGCCGGCCCCCGACGGTTCGGGGCGGCTGCTGCCTGCGGTGCCGGTGACCGCGGGGCTGCGCGAGGCGGGGGCGCTGGGCCTGGCCGGGCCGCGCGAGCGGCTGTCCGGGCTGGCCCGCGCGGTGCTGGCCCAGCTCGCCGCGCTGCACTCCCCCGAGACGCTCGAGATCGTCCTGATCAGCGCCGACCGCACCCGTACGACGGCGGAGCGCACGGCGGAGTGGTCGTGGCTCGGCTGGCTCCCCCATGTGCGGCCGGGGCACGGCCAGGACTGCCGGCTGCTGCTGGCCCACGACCGCGAACAGGCCGCGGCCCGCACGGACGAGCTGCTGCGCCGCCTGGACGACCAGCTCGCCGACACCCGTCGCACCGGACAGCTCCCCGACGCCGACGACGGCGTCGGCATCGACGACGGCGCCTCGGACGCGGAGCGGACCGCGCGCGCGGGCGGCCGGCGGCCCTCCTGGGTCCGGGACGAGGACGCGGGCGGCGCGGCGGACTTCACCGGCCCGTTCACCGTGGTGGTCGTGGACGGCGACCCGGGCGGCGCCTCCGTGCGGGAGGCGGTGGCGCGGCTGGCGCAGGAAGGACCGCGGGCCGGGATACACGTGCTGTGCCTGGCCGAGGCGGCGCCCGCCTCGCCCGCCTCGCCGGTGGCGGAGACGTACGACGCGGCGTGCGCGGTGTCGCCGGTGTTCCGCGAGTGCGGCGCCGTCGCGCTGCTCAGCGGTGACGTGGCGACGGCGCTGCGGCTGATGCGGGTGGCGCGGTCGGGCTCGGAGGAGTCCTCCAGTGGCACGGCGGCCGTCCCGCACCCGCGGGAGCACCGGCGGCGTCCGGAGTCCTCCGCCGCCGGCTCCCCCACCCCCGTCTCCCCCGGCACGGTCGCCGTCGTGGACGCCGTCTCCCCGGCCTGGGCCGAGCGGTTCGCGCGGGCGCTGGCGCCGCTGCGGGCGGCGGACGCGGCCGGCGGCGACCGGCCCGCGCGGGTGTCCGCGCCGCTGCCGCTGTCGGCGCGGCTGCTGGACGAGCTGGGGCTCGCCCGCGCCACTCCCGCCTCGCTCCAGGCGCGCTGGGCGGACGCGGCCGACGACACCGGGGCCCTGGGCGGACGCGCGGTGCTGATACTCGGCGCCGGTCCGCGCGGCCCGGTCTGCGCGGACCTCGTGGCCGACGGGCCGCACCTGCTGATCGAGGGGCCCGCCGGGAGCGGCCGTACGGAGCTGCTGCGCTCCGTGGTCGCCTCGCTCGCCTCGGCGGAGCGCCCGGACCGGCTCGGCGTCGTCCTGGTGGACGGCCGGGACGGCGTCGCGGCGGGCGGCGGCCACGGCGACGGGCTGCGCGTCTGTACGGACGTCCCGCATGTCACGACGCATCTGACCGCCAACGACCCGGTGCGCATGCGGGAGTTCGCGCAGTCGCTGAGCGCCGAACTGAAGCGGCGGGCCGAGTTGCTCGGGCTGTCCTCCTTCGCCGAGTGGCACACCCGGCGGGAGGTGTCCGGCCGTATCGTCGCCCAGCGCACCGCCTCCGGCCGCGGCGTGCCGGGCCGCACCCCGGACCGGACGCGGCCGGCCGGTCCGACGGCGGGCGGTACGGCGCCGGGCGGTCCGTCCGGTGCGGCGGCCGGAGCGGGCGGTCCGGGACCGACCTCCGGGGCGGCCGATCTCGACGCCCCGCCCAGCTCCACCCTGCGGCTGCGGCCCGCCCTGGCCCGCTCGCGCGCGGCGGTGGTCCCGCCGCTGCCCCGGCTGGTCGTGGTCGTGGACGACCTGGACCTGCTGGTCTCGCCCGCGCTCGGCTCGCCCGGGCGACCCGCGGCCGGCTCGGTGATCCGCGCGCTGGAGGCGGTGGCCCGGGACGGCGAGCGGCTCGGCGTCCACCTGGTGGCGGCGACGGCGCCCGGCGGCCGTACCGCGGAGACGGAACCGGCCCGCCGCGCCACGCTGCGGGTCGCGCTGGACGCCCCGGCCACCGGCCGCGGGAGCGCCGCCCCGTCGGCGGAAGAGCGGGAGCCGGGGGGCGAGCCGGCGCCCGGGCGGGGCCGGCTGACCGGTCCGGACGGCCGGGTGACGCCGTTCCAGGGCGGCCGCGTCACGGGCCGCATCCCGCGCACGGCGACCCAGCGCCCCACGGTCGTCCCGCTGGAGTGGCACCGCATGGGCGACCCGCCGGCCCGCCGCACGGTACGGGAGCTGGGCAACGGGCCGACGGACCTGGCCCTGCTGGCCAGCGCGCTGGAACGGGCCGCACGGGAGGTGTCGGCCGCCCAGGTCCCCTCCCTGCTCTGACCCCGACGCCACCACCCACCTGGCGCGGGCCCGCCCCCCAACCCCTCCTGCTACCCCCGCCACCCGCGTCGATGCACCGCGCGCTCGCCTCAACGCCCCATGTGACGAGCGCCTCTGACGGACAGTCACGACGTGTTAACGATCGCCCGCCCGACACCGTCGGCGCTCTTGCCGACGTCCGGACCCCGGCGTAGACCAGAGCGCACCGAGACAGCGCTCGGGCGTTCGACGAGGAACGAAGAACGGGGCAGTGATGCGCAGCACGAGCAGCACCATCCGGACACGCAGGGCGGCCAGGGCCGCGGCGGCCGTCGCCGCGGGAGCCCTCGCGCTCTCCCTCACCGCGTGCGGCGGGGGCGACGACGACAAGGCGGACGACGGCGGGAGCGGCACGCCGAGCGGGGGCGCGCAGACCGGCGCCACCGTCACCCTCCCGAAGCTGGACGGCACGACCCTGGAGGTCGCCGCCGTCTGGACCGGCGCCGAACAGGCCAACTTCAAGAAGGTGCTCGCGGAGTTCACCAGGCGCACCGGCGCGAAGGTCACCTTCGTCCCCGCCCAGGACCCGATCATCAACTTCCTCGGTTCGAAGATCGCGGGCGGTCAGCCGCCGGACGTGGCGCTGCTCCCGCAGCCGGGCGCCATCAAGCAGGCCGTCGAGAAGAAGTGGGCCAAGCCGGTCGGCGCCGAGGCGCAGGCGCAGCTCACGAAGAACTACTCGCAGGGCTGGCAGGACATCGGCAAGGTCGGCGGCAAGCAGTACGGCGTCTACTACAAGGCCGCCAACAAGTCGCTGATCTGGTACAACGCCAAGGCCCTCCAGAACGCGGGGGCGAGCGAGCCCAAGACGTGGAAGGACCTGCTGTCCACCGCGCGGCAGGTCTACGACTCGGGCGTCACCCCGTTCTCGGTGGGCGGCGCCGACGGCTGGACGCTGACCGACTGGTTCGAGAACGTCTACCTGTCGCAGGCGGGCCCGGAGAAGTACGACCAGCTCGCCCAGCACAGGATCAAGTGGACGGACCCGTCGGTCAAGCAGGCCCTGACCACCCTCGCCCAGATCTGGTCCAAGAAGGACTACCTGGCGGGCGGCGCGGACGGCGCGCTCCAGACGGAGTTCCCGGCGTCGGTCACCCAGACCTTCACCGGCGGCGACCAGCCGAAGGCCGCCATGGTCTACGAGGGCGACTTCGCGCAGGTCAACATCGGTGAGACCAAGGCGAAGGTGGGCACGGACGCCAAGGTGTTCCCGTTCCCGGCGGTGGGCGCGAGCGCGCCGGTGGTGTCCGGCGGCGACGCGGCGGTGATCCTGAAGGACTCCAAGGCGGCGCAGGCGCTGGTGACCTTCCTCGCCTCGCCGGACGCGGCGGTGATCCAGGCGAAGCTCGGCGGTTACCTGTCGCCGAACAAGAACGTGCCGGAGTCGGCGTACCCGAACGAGGTGCAGCGCACGATCGCCAAGGCGCTGATCGCCTCCGGCGACGACTTCCGCTTCGACATGTCGGACCAGGCGCCGCAGGCGTTCGGCGGCACGCCCGGCAAGGGCGAGTGGAAGGACCTCCAGGACTTCCTGAAGAACCCGTCGGACGTGGCGGGCGCGCAGGCGAAGCTGGAGAAGGACGCGGCGGCGGCCTACGGCGGCGGGAGCTGATCCGATGGAACGCCCACACCAGGCACCCGGTGCGAGAGGGCGGGTGCGGCGATGACGTCGGCCACGGCGGCGGGGGCCTCGCCCGCTCCCGCCCCGCCGTCCCCCGGCGCGCCCCGCGGCCGCAGGAGCGTGACCGGCACCCGCAAGGCGGTGGCGGCCCTGTTCCTGCTGCCCGCCCTGGTACTGCTCGGCGCGCTCGTGGTCTACCCGATCGGGTACTCGATCGTCCGCAGCTTCTACGACTCCTCCGGCGACCACTTCGCCGGGTTCGACAACTACAAGGCCCTGTTCACCGACGACGGCATCCGCACCGCGCTGAAGAACAACGTCATCTGGGTGGTGTTCGCGCCGACCGTCGCCACCGCGCTCGGCCTGGTCTTCGCGGTGCTGACCGAACGGGTGCGCTGGGGAACGGCGTTCAAGCTGGTCGTCTTCATGCCGATGGCGATCTCGATGCTGGCGGCCGGGATCATCTTCCGGCTGGTCTACGACCAGGACCCGGACAAGGGCGTCGCCAACGCTGTGTGGGTCGGGGTGCACGACACCTTCGCCCAGTCCTCCGCGTTCCCGAAGGCGCACCCGGGCCGGAACTCGCCGCTCGCGCCGGACCACGGCGGCTTCCTCACCACCGCGCCGGTGCACGCCGGCCAGTGGGTGGCGCTGCCGCTGGTCGGCGTCGCCCCCGACCAGCTGCCGGACGGCGCGAAGCGGGCCGTACAGGCGAAGCCGGAGCCGGGGAAGATCACCGGCACCGCCTGGCAGGACTTCACCCGCGGCAAGGGCGTCGGGCGGCTCGGCGCGGTGGACCCGGCCGAGCTGGGCTACGACGGCATGCGCGTGGAGGCGGTCAAGGACGGCGAGGTGGTGGCGCGCGCGAAGGCCGCCGCCGACGGCACGTTCTCGCTGCCCGCCGAGGCCGACGGCGCCCGGCTGCGGCTGCCCGCGGACAACTTCAAGGCGCCCTACAACGGGGTGGACTGGCTCGGCCCGTCGCTGGTGACGCCGGCCATCATCGGGGCGTACGTGTGGATGTGGGCCGGGTTCGCGATGGTGCTGATCTCGGCCGGGCTGGCCGGGGTGCCGCGCGAGCTGCTGGAGGCGGCGCGGGTGGACGGCGCGAACGAGTGGCAGGTGTTCCGGCGGATCACCGTGCCGCTGCTGGCGCCGGTGCTCGCGGTCGTCGCGGTCACGCTGATGATCAACGTGCTGAAAATCTTCGACCTGGTCTTCATCATCGCGCCCGGCTCCTCCCAGGACGACGCCAACGTGCTGGCGCTGGAGCTGTACCGCAAGGGCTTCTCCGAGGGCCGGCCCGGCGTCGCCAGCGCGATCGCGGTGTTCCTGCTGCTGCTGGTGATCCCGGTGATGCTGTTCAACACGAGGCGCCTGAGGCGGGAGGTGCGGCGATGACCACCGAAGCCGTCACGAAGACGACGCCGCCCGCCGTGCCCGCCGGGGCGAGGCGGTCGCTCGGCGCCCGGCTCGCCGAGCTGGTGAGCGGCGGCCTGGTGCGGGTGTTCCTGATCGTGGTGGGCCTGTTCTGGCTGGTGCCCACGATCGGACTGCTGCTGTCGTCGCTGCGCTCGCCGCAGGACATGGCCGCGAACGGCTGGTGGACCGTGTTCACCAAGCCCTCCCAGCTCACCTTCGACAGCTACTCGAAGCTGCTGGAGAACGGCGACATCACCCACTCGCTGCTGAACACCGCCCTGATCACCGTCCCGGCGACCGTCCTGGTGGTGGTGGTCGGCTCGCTGGCGGGCTACGCGTTCGCGTGGATGGAGTTCCCCGGCCGCGACTGGTGGTTCCTGGCGGTGGTCGGGCTGCTGGTGGTGCCCGTGCAGGTGGCGCTCATCCCGATCGCCGAACTCTTCGGCAAGCTCGGCCTGTTCGGGTCGATCCTCGGCGTGGTCCTGTTCCACACCGGCTACGGGCTGCCGTTCGCGGTGTTCCTGCTGCGCAACTTCTTCGCGGAGATCCCGCGCGAACTGCTGGAGGCCGCCCGGCTCGACGGCGCGGGCGAACTGCGCCTGTTCACACGGGTGGTGATGCCGCTGGGCGGGCCGGCGATCGCGAGCCTGGGCATCTTCCAGTTCCTGTGGGTGTGGAACGACATGCTGGTCGCGCTGGTGTTCACCAAGTCCGGCACCCAGCCCATCACGGTCGCGTTGCAGACCCAGGTGCGCCAGTTCGGCAACAACGTCGACGTGCTGGCGCCCGGGGCGTTCATCTCCATGGTGATCCCGCTGGCCGTGTTCTTCGCGTTCCAGCGGCAGTTCGTGTCCGGGGTGATGGCGGGCGCGGTCAAGTAGCCGTACGGCGGTACGGGAACGAGGGGCGGTCCGTCATCGGGCCGCCTCTTCCCGTTCACCCGCCGTCCCCCACATGCAGCAGTGAGCCGTAACCGATTCACTCCATCGGCCGTTGCCTGGCACAGCCCCGCCGTGACGACGGGGCCGACCGACGCCCGCGCCGACCCTTGGACGGACCCTTGCCCAGGTTCAGTGTCATCGTGCCCGCGTACCGGGTCCAGGCGTATCTGCACCAGTGCCTGGAGTCGGTGCTCAGCCAGTCGTTCACGGACCTGGAGCTGATCGCCGTCGACGACCGCTCGCCGGATGCGTGCGGCGCGATCGTCGACGAGTTCGCCGCCCGCGACCCTCGGGTACGCGCCGTCCACCTGCCCGCCAACCGCGGACTGGGCCCGGCGCGCAACGCGGGCGCCGCCGAGGCGCGCGGCGACTACCTGATCTACCTGGACGGCGACGACACGCTCGCCCCGGGCGCGCTGCGCGCGATCGCCGACCGGCTGGCGGCCACCGGCGAACCCGAGGTGCTGGTCCACGGCTTCGCCCGCACCGACTGGACCGGCGAGGCCGTCCGCGACGAGGTGCGCGCCCCGCTCGCCGAGGACGGCCAGGACCCGTTCCCGCTCGCCGACCGCCCGGAGCTGCTGCGGGTGCTGATGGTGGCCTGGAACAAGGTGTACCGGCGCGACTTCGTGGCCCGCGAGGGCCTCGCCTTCCCGGCCGGCTACTACGAGGACACGCCGTGGACGTACCCGGTGCTGCTGACGGCGCGGTCGATCGCGACCCTGGACCGGGTGTGCGTGCACTACCGGCAGCGCCCGGGCAGCATCCTCGCCACCGCCGACCGCCGCCACCTCGACGTCCTCGACCAGTACGACCGGCTGTTCGCGTTCCTCGACCGGCGCCCTGAACTGGAGAGCTGGCGGCCGGTGCTGTACCGGCGGATGCTCGACCACCTGGGCACGGTGGGCACCCGGCCCGGCCGGCTGCCGCGCGCGAGCCGCGCCGAGTTCCGGCGCAGGACCCGCGCGCACTGCCGCCGGCACCGCGCCCCGGGCGCGCGCCCGGCGTGGCGCACCCGGCTGCGGCACGCCCTGGTCCGGCTCGGCCTGCACGGCACCTTCCGCGCCCTGCTGCGCGCGACGGCGCTGGGCCGCCGCGCCGCCGGGGCGGCCGCCAGCGCGCTGCGCGGGCTGCGCGCGGCCCTGCTCCAGGCGCACTACCGGCTCCAGCTGTGCCTGCCGGTGCGCGCCGACCGCGCCGTGTTCGCCGCGTACTGGGGCCGCGGGTACGGCTGCGGCCCGGGCGCGCTGGAGGCGGCGTTCCGGGAGTTCGCGCCGCAGGTGCGCACGGCGTGGATCGCCAGGCCCGAGCACCAGGGCACGGTCCCGGCCGGTGTGCGCCGGCTGACCCCGGGCACCGCCGCGTACTGGACGGCGCTGGCCCGCTCCAAGTACCTCGTCAACAACGTCAACTTCGACCGCCGCCTGGTCAAGCGCCGCGGCCAGATCCTCGTCCAGACCCAGCACGGCACCCCGCTCAAGCACATGGGCCTCGACCTCCAGGAGCGCCCGGCGGCGGCCCGGGGCATGGACTTCCCGCAGCTCCTGCGCAACACCGCCAAGTGGGACTACGTCCTGTCCGGCAACCGGCACACCACCCTCACCTGGGAGCGGGTCTACCCCGGCCGCTACACCACCCTGGAATACGGCAGTCCGCGCAACGACGTCTTCCAGCGGGCGACCTCGGTGGACGTGGCGCGGCTGCGCGCCTCGCTGGGCGTCCCGGAGGACGCCGTCGCGCTGCTGTACGCGCCGACCCACCGCGACCACCGCCGCACCCAGCGTCCGGCGCTGGACCTGGAACGCCTGCTGGAGCGCCTCGATCCGCGCTTCGTCGTCCTGGCCCGCGCCCACTACACGCACGCCGGACCGCTCGCCGACCCGGCCGGCGCGCAGGGCCGGATCATCGACGTCGGCGGGCACCCGAGCGTGGAGGAGCTGTGCCTGGCCTCCGACGCGCTGATCACCGACTACTCCTCGATCATGTTCGACTACGCCAACCTCGACCGGCCGATCGTGCTGCTCACCGAGGACTGGGAGGCGTACGAGGCGGCCCGCGGCGTCTACTTCGACGTACGGGACCACCCGCCGGGCGCGGTCGCGCGCTCCGCCGACGAGCTGGCCGACATCCTCGCCGGCGGGCACTGGCGCGGCTCCCGTTCCGCGCGCTCGCGGGCCGCGTTCCGGGAGCGGTTCTGCCCGTACGACGACGGGCGCGCGGCCGAGCGGGTGGTGCGGCACGTGGTGCTCGGGCAGCGCGGGGAGGCGGCCGGGCTGCCGCCCGTCGTCCCGCCCGGCCGGCGGCATCCGGTGCCGTCGCGGGCGGCCTCGGCGCAGGCGCGTTCCCGGCTCGCCACCGTGCCGCAACCCGCCGGTCCCCAGACCGTCACCGAGAGCCGCTGAACGCCGTTTGTCCCTGCGGGAGTCCGTATGCCACCCAGCACCTCGCGGCCCACGCCCACCCGGCCCTCCACCTGGCGGCCGTCGGGCCGGCCGGGCGGACGCCCGCGTTCGACGGCCCACACCGTGCGCCGCGGCGGCCGGCCGGCGCACCGGTGAGCGGGCCGGGCCACGGCAACGACAGAGGGAGCAGCATGCCCCGCTTCAGCATCATCGTCCCGTCCCACGGGGTGGCCGGCCGGCTGTCCCAGGCGCTGGACTCGGTCCTCGCGCAGTCCTTCGGCGACTTCGAGCTGATCGTGATGTGCGACGGGCCCGGCGCGCCCGCCGCCGACGTGGCCGCCGGGTACGCGGGACGGGACGCGCGGGTGAGCGTGGCGCACTCGCCGCCGTCGGCGGGGCGCGGCGGGGCGCGCGAGGCCGGACGGCGCGCGGCGGGCGGCGCGTACCTGCTCTTCCTGGACGGCGACGACCTGCTGCTGCCGGGCGCGCTGACCGCGCTGGCCGAGCGGCTCGAACAGACCGGCGAGGTGGACGCGCTGTACTTCGAGCACGAGCGGACGCCCTGGTGGGAGGGCGCGCCGACGGGTCAGGACGGACGGCTGCCGCCGACTCCGTCCGCGCACGCGGTGGCGCCCGGTGCGGCCCCGCACCTGACCGGCGTGCGGTGGCCGGTCTGGAGCGCCGCCTACCGGCGCGCCTTCGTCACCGGCCACGGCCTCGGCTTCCCCGCCGGGCACCACAGCGACCTGGGCTGGGGCGGCCTGGTCACCGTGGCCGCCGAGCGGATCGCCGTCCTGCGCCACAGCGTCGTACGGCACCGGGAACGCCGGCAGGGCAGCCGGCTCGCACTCCCGGGCGAGCACCAGTTCGACCTCCTCGACCAGTCCGAGCGGGTGCTCGTCCGGGCCGCGGAACAGGGCCTCTCGGCCGAGCGGTACGCGGTGCTGTTCGACCAGGTCCTGGCCGCCGTACTGGAGACGGCCGCGCACCCGGACCGGGTGCCCGCGGGCCGCCGCCGCGCCTTCCTGCGCCGCGCGCGTGCCCTGTACCGCCGCCATCGCCCGGCCCGCGCCGCCCGGCCCGCCGATCCCAGCCCCGGTACGGGTACAGGTACCGCTACCGGTGTCGCGCACCGGCTCGCCCGCCGGGCCGGGCTGTCCCGAGCGCTGCCGTCCGCCCTCGCGCACCCCCTGTTCCGCGCCCTGTGCGCCGCCGACCGCGCCGGGGCGCGCGCCGCCCGGGTGCGGGCCGCGGCCGGAGCGCGTCTGCGGGGCCTGCGCACCGGCCTCGCCTACCGGTGGCACCTGCACCGCCCGCTCGACGAGAACCTCGTCGTCTACTGCGCGTACTGGGGCCGCGGCTACGCCTGCAACCCCGCCGCCCTGCACGCCGCCGCCCGCGACCTCGCCCCGCACCTGCGCGCACTGTTCCTGGTCGAACCCGGCCAGGAGCACACCCTTCCCGAGGGCGTCGACCACGCGCCGATCGGCTCGCCGCGCTCCTGGAAGGCGCTGGCCCGCGCCAAGTACCTGGTGAACAACGCCAACTTCGCCGACGCCGTCGTCAAGCGCCCCGGCAGCGTGCACCTCCAGACCCAGCACGGCACCCCGCTGAAGACGATGGGCTGCGACCAGTCGGTCTATCCGGTGGTCGCCGCGCGCAGCGGCAGCTTCACCAAGCTGCTGCGCCGCGTGGACCGCTGGGACTACAACCTCTCCGCCAACCGCCACTCCACCGAGATGTGGGAGCGGGCCTTCCCCGGCGGCTACGAGACGCTGGAGTACGGCTATCCGCGCAACGACGTGTACTGCACGGCGGACGCCGAGGCCGTGGCGCGCGCCCGCCGCGCGCTGGGCGTACCGGCGGGCGCGACGGCCGTGCTGTACGCCCCCACCCACCGCGACCACCACACCGGCTTCGAGACGCCCCTCGATCTGGAGGCGTTCTGCGCGGCGGCCGGCGAGAACGTCGTCGTCCTGCTGCGCGCCCACTACTTCTACGACCGCGGCGGCCGCCGGGACAGCGGCCGGATCATCGACGTGACCGCGCACCGCTCCACCGAGGAGGTGTGCCTGGCCGCCGACGCGCTGGTCACCGACTACTCCTCGATCATGTTCGACTACGCCAACCTCGACCGGCCGATCGTGGTCCTCGCCGACGACTGGGAGGTGTACCGCGAGGTCCGGGGCGTCTGCTTCGACCTGCTGGAGTGCCCGCCGGGACCGGTGGCGCGCACCCCCGGGGAGCTGGCGCGCCTGTTCCGCGATGGCTCGTACGCGGGCGCCCGGTCGGCGGCGCTGCGGGCGGTGTTCCGGGAGCGGTTCTGCCCGTACGACGACGGGCGCGCCGCCGAGCGCGTCGTACGCCGGGTCTTCCTCGGCGAGCCGCCCGAGGCCCTGCCGCCCATGGTCCCCCTCGCGCGGCGCGTCCCGGCCCCCGCGGCCACCCTCGTAAGGAGCTGACGACAGCAGTGCCCCGTTTCAGCGTCATCGTCCCCTGTTTCAAGGTGCAGGGCTTCCTGCGCGAGTGCCTGGACTCGGTCCTCGGGCAGTCCTTCCGGGACGTCGAGGTGATCGCCGTGGACGACTGCTCCCCGGACGGCTCGGGCGCGATCCTGGACGAGTACGCCGCCCGCGACCCCCGGGTGCGGGTGGTGCACCTGCCGGAGAACGTCGGGCTCGGCCGGGCCCGCAACGCCGGACTGCCGCTCGCCGCAGGCGACTTCCTCCTCTTCCTCGACAGCGACGACACCCTGACGCCGGGCGCGCTGCGCGCCCTGGCCGACCGGCTGGCCGAGACCGCCGACCCGGACGTGCTGGTCTTCGACTACGCGCGCACCTACTGGTGGGGCGGCACCCGGCGCAACGTCCTGGCGAGCGTCCTCGCCGAGTCCCCCGAGGGAACCTTCACGGCGGCCGAACGCCCGGAGATCCTGGACCTGTTGATGGTGGTGTGGAACAAGGCGTACCGGCGCGACTTCGTCGCGGAGCACGGCTTCACGTTCCCGCCGGGCTACTACGAGGACACGCCGTGGACGTTCCCGGTCATGCTCAGCGCGGGCCGGATCGCCGTCCTGGACCGGATCTGCCTGCACTACCGCCAGCGCCGGCAGGGCAACATCCTGTCCACCACCAGCCGCAAGCACTTCGACGTCCACGACCAGTACGAGCGGGTGTTCGCGTTCGTGGACGCCCGTCCCGAGCTGGCGACCTGGCGGCCGTATCTGCACCGCAAGATGGGCGAGCACTGTCTGGACGTCCTCGCCAAACCGGACCGGCTGCCCCCGTCGGACAAGGCCGAGTTCTTCCGCGCCACGGCCCGCCTGTTCCGCGCGCACCGGCCCGCCGGAGCGACGGCGGAAGGCGAACTGCGCGTCCTGGAGGGCGGTTACGCCGCCTATCTGCTGCGCCGCCAGGGCGGCAGGGCGGAACGGGAGCTGGCGCGGCGGGCGGTGCGGGTGCGCCGGGCGGCCGGCCGCCGGGCCCGGGACGGCTGGGCGGCGCTGCACGCCCGCCGCCCGCTGGAACCGGACCTCGTGCTGTACTCGGCGTTCCACCACCGCGGGGTGCTCGGCGACCCGGCGGCCGTGTACCGGGCGGCCCGCGAGAGCGCCCCGCACCTGCGCGGGGTGTGGGTGGTGAAGAACCCCGAACTGGCCGACGCTGCGGGCCTGCTGCCGCCGGACGGCGAGTACGTGCTGCCCGGCACCCCGCGCTACCGGCGGCTGGCGGCCCGGGCCGCGTTCTTCGTCAACAACGTCAACTGGCCCCAGCGCCAGGCCAAACGCCCCGGCAGCGTCCACATCCACACCCATCTGGGGACGCCGCTGAAGTACATGGGCGCCGATCTGCTGGACAAGCCGGGCGCGCGGCACGGTCTGGACGTGCCGCGGATGCTGGAGCGGGCCGACCGCTGGGACCACAGCCTGGTCGCCAACCGGCACTCCGAGCTGGTCTGGGAGCGCGCCTACCCGTGCCGGTTCGCCTCCGCGCGCACCGGCAGCCCGCGCAACGACGTGCTGGTCGGCGCGCGCGCCGGGGACGGCGCGGCGGTCCGCGCCCGGCTCGGCATCCCGGCCGGTCACACGGTGGTGCTGTACGCGCCGACCCGGCGCGAGTACCGGCGCGGCGGGCACGTCGAGCGGATCGACGCGGCCCGGCTCGCCGCGGACCTGGGCCCGGGTCACACGCTGGTGGTCCGGCTGCACCCCTCGCTGGCCGGCGGTCCGGCGCGCGGTGCGGGGCTGGCCGAACTGCACCGGCGCGGGGTGCTGGTCGACGCGACCGACGAGCCCTACGTCGAAGAGGTGATGCTCGCCTCCGACGTGCTGGTCACCGACTACTCCGCCCTGATGTTCGACTACGCCAACCTGGACCGGCCGATCGTGCTGCACGCCGACGACTGGGGCGCGTACGCGGCGAGCCGGGGCGTCTACTTCGACGTCACCGCCGAGCCGCCGGGCCATGTGTCGCGCTGCTACGAGGAGTTGGCGCGGCTGCTGACGTCCGGGAGCTGGCGGGACGCGGAGTCGGCGCGGCTGCGGTCGGCCTTCCGGGCCCGGTTCTGCGAGTTCGACGACGGCTGGGCGGCCGAGCGGGTGGTGCGGACGCTGATCCTCGGCGAGGCGGACTGGACCCCGCCGCGGGCGGCGGCAGCGGGCGTCCGGGGCGCGGGGGCGGGCGCGCAGGTGCCCGCGCAGGCGTCGGGTCACGACCGGCTGACGTCGTCATGAGGGCGCCGGCACCGCTCCGACGCCCCGTGGCCGCGCTGCGCGGGCCGCGCGGCTGGATGCTGCTGCTGGTCGCGGTGTTCGCGCTGGCCCAGCTCGGCACCGTCACCGGACGGGACACACCCGACACCAAGAACTACCTGGCCTACGCCCTGAGCCTGCGCGGCGAGGACAAGCGGGAGACGGCGGCGGTCACCATCGACTACGCCTGCGCCGGCCGGGCGGCCCGGGCCCGCCGCGAGCAGCGCGTGGACGTGCTGCGCTTCGCGGCGCCGAGCCCGGCCGCCCGGGTGGCGAGGAAGTGCCGGGCCGAGCTGTGGCGCACGGTGGACGCCCGGCTGCGGGCCGGGCAGAGCGGCGGGCACACCCTGCCGTTCATGTCGGAGCGGTTCATGCGGATCTTCGAGGTACGGCCGGGCTACCCGGTCTTCCTGGTCCCGTTCGTCACCGTGCTCGGCGCGACCTGGGGGCTGTGGGCGGCGGGGGTGGCCGTCACGGCGGCCGGCGGCGTCCTGGTCCATCTGCTGCTGCGCACCCGGCGCGTCCCGGTCCCGCTCGCCCTGACCGGGCAGGCCCTGTACTACGTCCTGCCGTGCGGCGCCACCGCCATGCGGCCGATGGCCGAGGGGCTGATGCTGGCGCTGACCCTGGCGGCGCTGTGGGGCTGCGCGCTGGCCCTGGACGGCCGTCACCGGCCCGGCATCGCGCTGACGTGCGGTGCGCTGGCGGCGCTGTTCGCGGTCAAGCACTCGCAGGCGCTGTTTCTCGGGGTGAGCCTGGCGGCGGCGGGCGCGCTGATCGCCGTACGGCGCCGGGTGCGGGGGCGGCCGGCCGGCCGCGCGGTCCTGGCGCTCACGGCGGTGGGCTGCTGCGCCGTGCTCGGCACGCTGCTGCTGGCGCGGGCGCTGCACTACCCGACCGAGGCGGACAGCGTGCAGGACCTGCTCACCGATCACTACGCCCGGCCCGACCGGGCCCGGCCGTGGCCGGAACTGCTGCGGCTTGAGGGGCACTTCTGGTGGGAGTGGCTGCGGCGGCAGCTGTGGCAGCCGCTGTTCGCCGCCCTGCTCGCGGCGGGCGCCTTCGGCGCGCTGCGGCGCGGCGGCCGGGCGTTCGGCGTCTTCGTGGCGGCGGCCGCTTTCACCGGGTTCCTCACCCAGGCGGCGCATCCCGACATCACGGTGTGGGGCGAGCGGCTGATCGTGCTGGCCTGGCTGCTGCCGGTGGTCGGGGTGCCGCTGCTGCTGGAGCGGGTGACGGCCCGGCCGGTGGGCCTGCCGGGGCCGCGCTCGGCGGACGAGCGGAGCGCGGCCGTGCGGTGAGGCCCGGGGCGTTACTCGATGACGAGGTCGACCGGGATGTTGCCGCGGGTGGCGTTGGAGTACGGGCACACCTGGTGGGCCTGCTCGACCAGCTTGCGGCCGGTCTCCTCGTCCACGGTCTCGGGCAGCTCCACCCGCAGGGTGACGGCGAGGGCGAATCCCTCGCCCTGCTTGCCGATGCCGACCTCGCCGGTGACGGCGGCGTCGCTCACGTCCACCTTGGCCTGGCGGCCGACGAGCGCGAGGGCGCTGGCGAAGCAGGCCGCGTAACCGGCGGCGAAGAGCTGCTCGGGGTTGGTGCCCTGCCCGTCGCCGCCCAGCTCCACCGGCGGGGCCAGCTGTACGTCCAGCTTCCCGTCGGAGGCGTAGGCACGGCCGTCCCGGCCGTGGGTGGCGGTGGCGACGGCGGTGTAGAGCGCGTCCATGAGAACCATCCCTCTCGATACGTCGGATACGTCGGTCCATCGGTACGACCACAAGTGAAGCACGCAATTCAATTGTGCACAACTTAATGATGCCCAGAGCTATCCTGGAGCCATGACTACCGAGGTACCCCCGCCCGCCGCGCCGGACGAGGACTGGCTGAGCCTGGACGGCCAGGTCTGCTTCTCGCTGCACGCCGCCTCGCGCGCCTTCAACGGCGTGTACCGGGTGCTCCTCAAGGACCTGGGGCTGACCTATCCGCAGTACCTGGTGATGCTGGTGCTGTGGGAGCACGGCCGAACGCCCGTGAAACGGCTCGGCGAACTCCTGCGCCTGGACTCCGGCACGCTGTCGCCGCTGCTCAAGCGCCTGGAGACGGCCGGCCTGGTACGCCGGGAGCGCAGCGCGCGCGACGAACGCTCGGTGGAGATCCACCCGACCGAGGAGGGCACGGCCCTGCGCGAACGCGCCCTCCAGGTCCCGCACCGCATCGCAACGGCCACCGGCTTCACCCTCGAAGAGATCCAGACCCTACGCACCACCCTGAACCGCCTGACAACGGCCTTGGACGCAACCACCCTGAACACCACCGAGTCCCCCTGAGGCCCTGAGGCCCGAAGGGCCGAAAGGGGCGCGGGGAACTGCGCGCCCAGCCCCCACTCACCCGCACCGACCAAGCAACCCCCGCCCCCACCCCCCGCCCCCCGAACGGCCGGATGGCCAAAGTTCGGCCATCCGGCCAACTCTCGGCGACAGTCGGCGTATCGACGAGAACCGCACCACCCGGCGGGTCTACGATCCGCCGTGATGAGCGCCTTCCGTGCCTTCCGGAGCCCGCCACCCCTCCCCACCCCCGCATCGACGCCGCACCGCCTCCTCACCCTGGCGGCCGCCTGGCTCCTGACCCGCGCCCTGATGCTGTGGCTGCTCGCCCACAGCACCCACCCTCTGCTGGGCCGCGGCGCGGTGGCCCGCGAGGTCTGGAAGCTGTACCACCACTGGTACACGGTCCTCTCGCACGGCGCGTTCCCCGCCCACGACCACCTGTGGCAGTACCCGCCGGGCGCCGGCCCGGTCCTGCTGTCGCCCGCGCTGCTGCCGGGCCTCACCTACTTCCAGGGCTTCGTGGCGATCACCCTCGCCGTGGACGCCGTGATCGCGCTCGCCCTGGCCCGCGCGGGCACCCGCCCCGGCCGCAGTCTGCGCGGGGCCGCCTACTGGACGCTCGGCCCGCCACTGCTGCTGCACGTCCCGCTGGCCCGCTACGACATCCAGGCCACCGCGTTCGCCGTGCTCTCCCTGCTGGCGCTGCGCCGCTCCCCGCGCGCCGGCGGCGCCCTGGCCGCGCTGGGCGCCCTGGTGAAGGTGTGGCCGGTCCTGGTACTGCTGGGCGCCCCCCGGGGCCGTAGCACCCGCTCGGCGTGGACCTCGGCGGTGGTCGTCGCGGCCGCGGCCACCCTGGCGCTGGCCGCGGCGTTCCGCAACCCGCTGGCGTTCGTGCGCCAGCAGGGCGGGCGGGGCGTGCAGATCGAGTCGTTCGGCGGCACCGCGCTGTCCTTCGCCACGCACGCGGGCTGGCCCGGCACGGTGCGCTACCAGTACGGCGCGCTGGAGTTCACCGGCCCGCACGTGACCACCGTGGCGCACGTCTCCCTCGCCCTGTCGGCGGCGGCGTTCGCGCTGCTGCTGCTGTGGCGGGTGCGGGCCCGCCGGTGGACGCCGGCGACGCCGTACGACGCCGCGCTCAGCGCCGTGCTGCTGTTCACCGTCACCAGCCGGGTGATCAGCCCGCAGTACCTGATCTGGCTGCTGGGCCTCGCCGCGGTCTGCCTCACCTCGCGGCAGACCACGCAGCGCCCGGTGGCCACGCTGATCGCGGCGGCCGCCCTGGTCAGCGTCGTGGTCTACCCCACGCTCTACCACCTGGTCGCCGCGTGCACCTGGACGGGTTGTGTGCTGATGCTGGTACGCAACGGTTTGCTCGGCGCCGCCGCGGTACTCTCTTTGGCCCGGCTGTGGCGCTCCACGCAATCCCCGGCGCCGACGCAACCCGAGCCGGACGCCCACCGTCTTCCGCGCGGGACCCTGAGTCCCTCTTAAACGGGAAATACACCGACCCGCCTACGATTCAGGCCCGTGGACCCCATGCACCCGCACTCCCACCAGACCCCCCACGTCAGCGTCGTCGTGATCGGCTACAACGACGCCGCCCACCTCGCCCACGCCGTGCGCTCGGCGCTCGCGCAGGGCCCGGCCGTCGGCGAGGTCGTCGCCGTCGACGACTGCTCGACGGACGGCAGCCCCGCCGTGCTCGACCGGCTCGCCGCGAGCGACCCGCGCGTGCGGGTGATTCGGCGCGAGAGCAACAGCGGCGGCTGCGGCAGCCCCCGCAACGACGGCATCGACGCGGCGACGTCGCCGTACGTGATGTTCCTGGACAGCGACGACGTGCTGCCGCCGGGCGCGGTGGACGCGCTGCTCGCCGCCGCGCGCGAGGAGCGCGTGGAGGTGGTCGGCGGCCTGTGCGTGCGCCGTGAGCTGCCCTCCGGGCGCGAGGTCGGCTGGCAGGAGCAGCTGTACGCGGCCGCCGCCGTCCTGGACCGCCCCGAGCAGCTGCCGCGCCTGGTGCACGACACCCTCTGCGTCAACAAGCTGTACCGCACCGACTTCCTGCGCGAGCACGCCGTCCGCTTCCCCGAGGGCCGCTTCCCCTACGAGGACATCGTCTTCACCGCCCGGGTGCTGGCCGCCTCCCCCCGCCTGGCGCTGATCCCGGAGCGGGTGTACGTGTGGCACGTGCGCCGGTCGGCGGAGCGGCTGTCGATCTCGCTGGACCGCGCGGACGTGGCGAACTGGCGGGCGCGCACCGAGGCGAACCGGCAGGCGTACGAGATCCTGCTGAACGCCGGGCAGAAGAAGCTCGCGCGCACGGCCCGCGCCAAGTTCCTCGACCACGAGCTGCGCATGTACGCGCGTGAGCTGGGCCTGCGCGACGCGGAGTACCGGCGCGCGTGGTGGGACCGCACCCGCGCCCACCTCGCCGACTACGACGCGGCCGACTGGTCCGCCGACCCGACCGCGCCCGGCCGCCTGCTGGCCCGGGTGATCATGGCCTCGCCCGAGCCGCGCGACCTGCCCCGGCTCAAGGAGCTGGCGGCGCGTCCGGCCCGGCTGTGCCCGCCCTACGCGCGCGCCGCCGACGGCACGCCCGTCTGGTCCGAGGAGCTGCCCCAGCTCACCCTGGAGCCGTATCTGACCCGGCCGGCGCACCAGCTGCCGCTGGCGGTGGACGCGGCGCTGCGCCCGCGCACCCGGAACACGGTGCTGCGGCTGCGGCTGCACGAGATGTACGGCCGGGTGGCGAGCGCCGGACCCCGGTCGCTGGCGGTTCAGTGGCGGCACCGGGAGAGCGGGCATCCGGCCGGGAGCGCCACCGCGCCGCTCGCCCGGTCCGCCGACGGCACCTGGGCGGCGGAGACGCCCGTGGACCTGGCGGCGCTGGGCGCGGGCACCTGGGACCTGCGCCTGCGGGTGATCTTCGCCGACGGCAGCGGCACGGACGTGACGGCGCACGCCCGCGCGGGCGCCGGGCTGCTGCGCCGCAGTGTCGTGCCGAGCCTCAGGTTCGGCGTGCTGCTGGCCCAGCCCTACGCCACGCACTCCGGCGCGCTCGCGGTGCGCCTGGCGACCGGTCCGAGCGGTGTGACCTCCGTGCTGCGCGGCCGGCTCCGCCGCCTGCTGGGTTGACGCCCGCCGCGCGGGAGCCAGCCCCGCCCCAGGGCCCTTTCGGCGAAGCCACTCGCGGCCGCTACAGCGCCTTGAGGGCCTCCGCCGTGCCCCGGGCGAGCGCGCCCAGGTAGCCCTTGGGGAGCTTGGGCGCGCGGATGACGACCGAGCGCCAGTACAGCGGCCCGGAGATGAGGTCGAGGGCCAGGTCGCGGTCGAGGCCGGCGCGGATCTCGCCGCGCTCCTCGGCCGCGGCGATGATACTGCTGGCGACGCTCTCCTGGCCGTCGCGCAGGGCCTTCTGGACGGCGTCGGCGAGGTCCGGGTTGCGGGCCGCCTCGGCCTGGAGGTCGGGGATGATCTGCGAGGCCACCGGGTGGCGCAGGGCGCGGGAGGTCACCTCGTACAGCAGTCTGAGGTCGCTCTCCAGGGAGCCGGTGTCGGGCGCGGGCAGGCCCTGGACGGCGAGCGCGGAGACGACGTCGAGCACCAGGTGCAGCTTGGAGCGCCAGCGGCGGTAGACGGCCGTCTTGCCGACCCCGGCGCGGCGCGCGATCCCCTCGATCGACATGCGCGCGTAGCCGACCTCCGCCAGCTCCCCGAAGACGGCGGCCCGGATCGCCTCGGTCACGTCCTCGCGGAGTACGGCCGCCCCGGCGGGGGCGCGGCGCGGACGCGTCTGGGGTTCGCCGGCGTTCGTCGTCATGCCGTCCAGCATAGGGCGTGACGACGATACGGTTGCGTTCCGACGCCGGTTGGCCCTACTCTCGCGTTGCGACGATACGGTCCCGTTCCGACGTAAGAGAACGTGAAGAGAACCGTAAGGAAACGGACGGCGGACCCGGAGCCGCACGCCCCGCCCCTCTCTTGAGTTTCCCGAGTCTCCCGAGATCCCCCCGAGCGAAAGCAGCGGATGTGAGCCAGGTCCTCCACACACCGCCCCCCGCCCCGGCCCGAGCCGAGGGCGACCTAGCCGCGCTCGCCGCCCGGCACGGCCTGTCGGTCAGCGGCGCCCGCCCGACCCTGACGCAGTACGTCCGCCAGCTGTGGGCGCGACGGCACTTCATCACCGCGTTCGCCACCGCCAAGCTCACCGCCCAGTACAGCCAGGCCAAGCTCGGTCAGGTCTGGCAGGTGGCCACACCGCTGCTGAACGCGGCGGTCTACTACTTCATCTTCGGCGTGCTGCTCGGCACCAAGCACGGCGTGGCCGACTACATCCCGTTCCTGGTCACCGGCGTGTTCGTGTGGACGTTCACGCAGAGCTCGATCATGGCGGGCACCCGGGCCATCTCCGGCAACCTGGGACTGGTGCGCGCCCTGCACTTCCCGCGCGCGGCGCTGCCCATCTCCTTCGCCCTCCAGCAGCTCCAGCAGCTGCTCTTCTCCATGGCCGCGCTGGTGTTCATCCTGTTCCTGTGCGGGGTGCCGATCGGCCTGTCCTGGGCGCTGACCGTCCCGACGCTGGTGCTCCAGTTCGTGTTCAACGCGGGCATCTCGATGGTCATGGCGCGGATGGGCGCCAAGACGCCGGACCTCGCCCAGCTGATGCCGTTCATCCTGCGCACCTGGATGTACGTCTCCGGTGTCATGTTCAGCATCGACAAGACGCTGAAGAACACCACCCTGCCGCACTGGGCGCAGACGCTGCTGGAGGCCAACCCGGCCGCCGTCTACATCGACCTGATGCGGTTCGCGCTGATCGACAGTTTCAAGGCCCACCAGCTCCCGCACCACGTGTGGGCGTACGCGGTGGGCTGGGCGCTGCTGGCCGGTGTCGGCGGCTTCGTCTACTTCTGGAAGGCCGAGGAGAGGTACGGACGTGGCTGAGCAGAGCACCGAGAAGATCCCCACCGTCGTCGCCGACCAGGTCGACATCGTCTACCGGGTGCACGGCACCGGCGCCGGCCGGGGCAGCGCCACCGCCGCGCTCAACCGCATCCTGCGCCCGGGCCGGGCCGAGAAGGCGGCGGGCGTGCGGCGCGTGCACGCGGTGAAGAAGGTGTCCTTCGTCGCCTACAAGGGCGAGGCCATCGGTCTGATCGGCACCAACGGCTCCGGCAAGTCCACGCTGCTCAAGGCGGTGGCGGGACTGCTGCCGGTGGAGAGCGGCAAGATCTACACCGACGGCCAGCCCTCGCTCCTCGGCGTCAACGCGGCGCTGATGAACGACCTGACCGGCGAGCGCAACGTCCACCTGGGCGGCCTGGCCATGGGCATGTCCCGGGAGCAGATCCGCGAGCGCTACCAGGACATCGTCGACTTCTCCGGGATCAACGAGAAGGGCGACTTCATCACCCTGCCGATGCGCACGTACTCCTCCGGCATGGCGGCCCGGCTCCGGTTCTCCATCGCCGCCGCCAAGGACCACGACGTCCTGCTCATCGACGAGGCGCTGGCCACCGGCGACCGCAAGTTCCAGGTGCGCTCGGAGGAACGCATCCGCGAGCTGCGCGGGCAGGCGGGCACGGTGTTCCTGGTCAGCCACAACAACAACTCCATCCGCGACACCTGCGAGCGGGTGCTGTGGCTGGAGCGCGGCGAACTGCGGATGGATGGCCCCACGGAAGAGGTCCTGAAGGCCTACGAGACCTTCACCAAGTCCTGACCGTCCCGCCCGGCGCCATCACCGCGTGACCGCGTGACCGCTTCATCGCGTCACCGCGTACAGGACCTCGTCGCCCGCGGCGTCCCGAGCGACCGGGCGCAGGCCGGGGTCCGGGTGGCGGGCGGGGGCGTCCAGGACCCAGCGGACGCCGTAGGCGCGCAGGATGTCCCGGCGGGCGCCGGGCGGCGTGCCGGGCCGGTAGTAGCGCTGGACGGCGTGCTCGCGCCGCGCCTCGTCCCGCAGGAAGAAGTCCGGGTAGCCGGGCGTGACGGTGTAGGCGCCGTAGGCCGGGACCAGCCGGGAGGGCAGGTCCCGGGCCATCACCACGTCGCCGTGGCGCACGTACGGCGTGATCCAGTGGTAGCCGGCCCACGGCGGGACGTAGTTGACGGCGAGCGCGGCGGGCAGCCGGTCGCGGCCGACGACGTAGCCGAGCACCCCGGACTGGGTCCAGGCGCCCGCCGCCAGCGCGGCGGCCAGCGCCCACGCCCAGCGCACCCGCACCGCGCGCCGCCCGCCCCTCACCACCGCGAGGGCCGCGGCGAGCTGGGCCGGGATCAGCACGGCGGGCAGCGCCCGGCCCCAGGAGTAGTGGCCGCTCACAAAACCCGCCGCGCACACCAGCGCGCCCAGCGCGAAGAAGAGCACCAGCGGGTCCCGGCGGTCGCGCCGCCACCGCGCGGCCAGCGCGGCCACCCCGAGCAGCACCAGCCAGTAGCGGCCGGCGAAGTGGTCGTAGAGGGCACGGTGCACCTCCTCCAGGCCGCCGCCGGCCGTGAACAGCGCGAAGAAGTCGTAGTACGGCCACAGCCACAGCACCAGCAGGCCCAGCGCCGTCGCGGCGGCCAGGCGCGGCCACTGGGCGCGCGGGGGCCGGGCGGCGAGCACCGCGGCGAGCGCGCCGAGGGTGGCGACGACCCCGGTGAACTGGTGGCACAGCAGGATGACCGCCCACAGCGCGCCCAGCCCGAGCCACACGTCCCAGCCGGCCGGCGCGCGCAGCGACCGGGTGAGCCAGGCCCAGTGGTGGAAGGCGAGGCCGAGCGCGACGACGCTCGGGTACGACACCGTCAGGGCGAGCGAGTTCAGGGAGAGGAAGCCGCTCCAGTTGATCAGGACGGTGCCCCACAGCAGGACCAGGCTCAGGGCGGCCAGGGCGGGCGCGGCCGGATGCGCGCTCAGCGTGCGCACGTAGCGGCGCACCCCCGTCGCCAGCAGCGCGAGACCGGCGAGGGCGGCGATCCGCAGCACGACGAAGACCGAGAGACCGCTCGCCCGGGCCAGACAGCCGAGCACCAGCATCCACGGCGAGTAGTACGGGCTCGGGGCGTCGGCGTCCACGAGCGGGTCGCCCGGCCGGGTGAGGCTGTGGCGCAGGCGCTGGACGGTGGCCGCGTGCATGCCGAGGTCGCCGGCCCACGGCAGCCGCACGATCACCAGGAGCAGCAGGACGGCCAGGAGGGCGACGGCGGCCCAGGGCGCGGCGGAACGTTTCGCGGCCGCCGGCGGGCGGAGGGCGCTCCGGCCGGCGGGCCGTGCCTCAGGCGGCGCGGAGCGCATGGCGGAGGAAAAGCCGGGTGCGGTGGACGGGAAAGCGGAATTTCCCCGGCCACGGAAATTCGAATACAGAAAAGTTGATGATTACACAATGGGAGGGAGGGCCGGGACGTGCTGCGACGCGTTCGGGAGCGGGGACGGATGCGGACGGGGACGCGGCCGGACGGCTCTCGGCGAGTTTCACAGTCACCCGGCAACATTACTTGAATGATCGCGAATAACAGGAAAGGGTAAATTTCCGCGCGGCGCGCACCAAACAACGACAAGAAAACGACAAGAGGGCGCCCCCGGACGGTGAAGTCCGGGGGCGCCCTCCATCAGCCCTGTGTCAGCCTTCCGGCGGCCTTGCGGCAGCCTTCCGGCAGCCTCCTGGCGGCCTTCCGGCGGTCGCCTACGAATGCGTGCGCAGCAGCGTCCGCATCGTCCGCATCGCCACCGACAGGTTCGCCAGGTCGAACGCGTCCGAGCCGCGGATCTCCTCCAGCGTGATGCGGGCCCGGCCCAGGATGGCCGCGTTCTTCTGCTCCCACACCTCGAACCGCTGCTCCGGCGTCGAGGTGCCGTTGCCCGCGGCCAGCACGTCCGCCGTCAGCGCCGCGTGCGCCGCGTACAGGTCCTCGCGGATCGCCGCGCGGGCCATGGACTGCCAGCGGTCGTTGCGCGGCAGCTCGATGATGCGGTCCATCAGCTGGGTGATGGCGAGCCGGTCACCGAGGTCGTAGTACACCTCGGCGACGTCCAGCGGGTCCTTGCCCATGCGGTCGGCCACCGAGACGATGTCGAGCGCCGGGAAGGCGGAGGAGAACCCGGCCACCCGCGTCGCCGCCTCGTCCGGGACGCCCGCGGCCGACAGCTCGTCGTAGACCTGCTGGTACCAGTCCAGGTCCGCGCCCTTGAGCAGCTTGGGCAGCTGCGCCCACACCTGCTCGACCCGGTCGGCGAAGAACTCCACCGTCTCGCCGAGCTGGAGCGGCTGCGGCCGGTTGTTCAGCAGCCAGCGCGTGCCGCGCTCGACCAGCCGGCGCGAGTGCAGCCGGATACGGGTCTGGACGTCGGCCTCGACCTGGTTGTCCAGCGCCTCCACCGCGTCCCACACCGGCGCCGAGCGGAAGATCGCGCGGGCCACGGTCTGCGCCCGGACGATCTCCTCCAGCGACGCGCCGGTCTCCTCCCGCAGCCGGTGCAGATAGGTCGTGCCACCGGTGTTGACGGTGTCGTTGACCAGGACGGTCGTGGTGATCTCGCGGTGCAGCGGGTGCCCGTCGATCTGCTCCCCGAACCGCTCGCGCAGCTGGGTCGGGAAGTAGGCGTGCAGCAGGGCGCGCAGATACGGGTCGTCCGGCAGCGAGGTGTGCAGCAGCTCCTCGGCGACCGTGATCTTCGTGTACGCCAGCAGGACGGCCGTCTCCGGACCGGTCAGGCCGTGGCCGCCGGTCAGCCGCTCGCGGATCTGCCGGTCGGTGGGCAGGAACTCCAGCGCCCGGTCCAGGTGGCCCTCGCGCACCAGGTGCTTCATGAAGCGCTGCTGGGCGTGGAGCATGTCCTTGGACTGCGCGAGCGCGTTGGCGATCGCCGTGTTCTGCGCGTAGTTGTTGCGCAGCACCAGCGAACCGACCTCGTCGGTCATCTCGGCGAGCAGCTTGTTGCGCTGCTTGACGGTCATGTCGCCTTCGGTGACCAGGCCGTTGAGCAGGATCTTGATGTTCACCTCGTGGTCGGAGGTGTCCACGCCCGCGCTGTTGTCGATGGCGTCGGTGTTGACCTTGCCGCCGTTCTGCGCGAACTCGATCCGGCCCAGCTGGGTGCAGCCCAGGTTGCCGCCCTCGCCGACGACCTTGACCCTCAGGTCGCCGCCGTCGACGCGGATGGCGTCGTTGGCCTTGTCGCCGACCTCCGCGTTGGACTCGGTGGACGCCTTGACGTAGGTGCCGATGCCGCCGTTCCACAGCAGGTCGACCGGGGCGGTGAGGATGACCCGCATCAGGTCGGCCGGGGTCATCTTGGTGACCTTGGAGTCGATGCCGAGTGCCTCGCGGATGTGCGCGTTGATCTGGATCGACTTGGCGCTGCGCGGGAAGATCCCGCCGCCCGCCGACAGCAGCGAGGTGTCGTAGTCGGCCCAGCTGGAGCGCGGCAGCTCGAACAGGCGGCGGCGCTCGGCGTAGCCGGTGGCCGCGTCCGGGTCCGGGTCGATGAAGATGTGCCGGTGGTCGAAGGCGGCGACCAGGCGGATGTGCTCGGACAGCAGCATGCCGTTGCCGAACACGTCACCGGACATGTCGCCGATGCCGACGACCGTGAAGTCCTCGGACTGGGTGTCCACGCCCAGCTCGCGGAAGTGCCGCTTGACCGACTCCCAGGCGCCGCGGGCGGTGATGCCCATGCCCTTGTGGTCGTAGCCCGCCGAGCCGCCGGAGGCGAAGGCGTCGCCGAGCCAGAAGTCGTAGGACTCGGCGACCTCGTTGGCGATGTCGGAGAACGTCGCCGTGCCCTTGTCGGCGGCGACCACCAGATACGTGTCGTCGCCGTCGTGGCGGACCACGTCGCGCGGGGGCACGACCTCGCCGGCCACCATGTTGTCGGTGATGTCCAGCAGCGCCGAGATGAACGTCTTGTAGCTGGCGATGCCCTCCGCCAGCCACGCGTCGCGGTCCACGGCCGGGTCGGGCAGCTGCTTGGCGACGAAGCCGCCCTTGGCGCCCACCGGCACGATGACGGTGTTCTTCACCATCTGCGCCTTGACCAGGCCGAGGATCTCGGTGCGGAAGTCCTCGCGCCGGTCGGACCAGCGCAGACCGCCGCGGGCGACCTTGCCGAAGCGCAGGTGCACGCCCTCCACCCGCGGCGAGTACACCCAGATCTCGTACGCCGGGCGCGGCGCCGGCAGGTCGGGGATGGCCTGCGGGTCGAACTTCATCGAGACGTACTCGTGCGGCCGGCCGTCCGCGGCGGTCTGGAAGAAGTTGGTGCGCAGGGTCGCCTTGACCACCGTCAGGAAGGAGCGCAGGATGCGGTCCTCGTCCAGCGAGGCCACCTGGTCCAGGGCCGCGTCGACCTCTTCGAGCAGCGCGTCCACCAGCTCGTGCCCGGCGCGCTGGCGCTCCGGGGCCATCCGCGCCTCGAACAGGGAGACCAGCAGCCGGGTGGTGTGGACGTTGTTGCGGAGGGTGTCCTCCATGTAGTCCTGGCTGAACGTGGAGCCCGCCTGGCGCAGGTACTTGGCGTAGGCGCGCAGCACCAGCGCCTCGCGCCAGCTCAGCCCGGCGCTCAGCACCAGCGCGTTGAAGCCGTCGTTCTCCGCCTTGCCGGTCCAGGCGGCGGCGAAAGCGTCCTGGAACCGCTCGCGGGCGTCGTCGCCGAGGTGGTCGCCGATGCCGGCGGCGTCCTTGGGCATCCGCAGGCCGAAGTCGTAGATCCACGCCGTCGTGCGGTCCGCGCAGCGCAGTTCGTAGGGCCGCTCGTCGGTGACCTCCACGCCGAGCCGGCTGAGCACCGGCAGCACGTGCGAGAGGGAGACCGTGCCGCCCTTCTGGTAGATCTTGAAGCGGCGCTCCTCGGGGGCGGCGCCCACCGGCTCGTACAGGCTGAGCGCGAACGTCTTGTCCTCGTCCAGCTGCTCCAGGTTGACCAGGTCGGCGACGGCGGCGCGCGGGGAGTGGTCGGCCTTGTAGCCCTCGGGGAAGGCGGCCGCGTAGCGGCGCAGCAGCTCGGCGGCGCGCTCCTCGCCCAGTTCGGCGGTCAGCGCCTCGGCGAAGGCGTCGGCCCAGGACCGGGCGGCCTCCACCAGGCGGCCCTCGATGCGCTCCTTGTCGGCGTCGGACAGCTCCGGCAGCTCGGTGCCCTGCGGGACGCGGACGACGAAGTGCAGCCGGGACAGGATCGACTCGGTGTTCCAGGCGGTGAAGTCGACGCTGGTGCCGCCCAGCTCCTCCTTGAGGATGTCGATGATCCGCAGCCGCACGCCGGTGGTGTAGCGGTCGCGCGGCAGGTAGACGAGGGCCGAGTAGTAGCGGCCGTACTCGTCCTGGCGCAGGTAGAGCCGCAGCCGGCGGCGCTCCTGGAGGTAGAGCACGGAGGTGACGATCGACTGGAGCTCGTCGGCCGGGGTCTGGAACAGCTCGTCGCGCGGGTAGGTCTCCATGATCTGGAGCAGGTCGCGGCCGTCGTGGCTGTTGGGCGAGAACCCGGCGCGGTCCAGGACCTCCTCGACCTTGCGGCGGATCACCGGGACCCGGCGCACCGACTCGGTGTAGGCGGCGGAGGAGAACAGGCCGAGGAAGCGGCGCTCGCCGACCACCTCGCCCTGGTCGTTGAACTTCTTGACGCCGATGTAGTCCAGGTAGGACGGCCGGTGCACGGTGGCCCGGCTGTTGGCCTTGGTCAGCACCAGCAGCTTGTGCTCGCGGGCCTTGGCGCGGGCGTCGGCGGGCAGCCGCTCGAAGGACGGGCTGACCGGGTGGCTGTCCTCGCCGCCGTGCGGGGGGTCCGAGCGCAGTATGCCCAGCCCGGTGCCGGGGACGGCGGCGAGCGAGTCGTCGTCGCGCAGCTGGTACTCGCGGAAGCCGAGGAAGGTGAAGTGGTCGGCGGACAGCCAGCGCAGCAGCTCGCGGGCCTCCTCCACCTGCGGTCCGGGCAGGTCGGCGGGGACCGGCTCGTCGGGCAGGCCGTCGGCGATGCGGACGGCGGCCTCGCGCATCTTCTCCCAGTCCTCGACGGCCTCGCGGACGTCGGAGAGCACGCGCAGCAGGTCGGCGGTGATCTGCTTGAGGTCGGCGCGGTCGGTCTCGCGGTCGATCTCGACGTGGATCCAGGACTCGACGTGCGCGTCGTGCGGCAGCGGCTCGCCGGGCAGCGCGGCGGGCAGCACCTCCAGGAGCTTGCCGTTCAGGTCGCGGCGGACCACGAACTGCGGGTGGATCACGACGTGGATGCCGCGTCCCTGCCGGGTCAGCTCGTTGGTGACCGAGTCGACGAGGAAGGGCATGTCGTCGGTGACGACCTCGACCACGGAGTGGCTGCACGTCCAGCCGTTCTCCTCGACGGTCGGGGTGTGCACCCGCACGTTGGCCGTGCCCTGCGGGCGGGCGGCGGCCAGCCGGTAGTGCGAGATGGCCGCTCCGAAGACGTCGACCGGGTCGCGGTCGCCCAGGTCCTCGGGGGCGGTGTGCAGGTAGTAGCGCTGGAGGAACGAGAGCACGGAGTCCCGGTCCGGGGTGCCCTCGACGTTCGTCCCGGTCGGGAGGTGCCCCCCGGCCGGGCTGTTCTCAGCTACCCGAACGGCCCTTTCGAGCAGCTCGGCCTTGGCTTCGTCCAGCTTGGTCTGCATTGTCCTCTGGCTCCTGTCGCGCGCCGTTGCGTGACGTTGAAGGAAGTACGGTCTCTTCCCCTTGGGCGTAACGTCCCGGTCCGGGGTTTCCGGCCCCTACCGACGCTATGCCGCTGGGTGAGCTGAGCGGGGGGTTATCGGCCATGTTCGACGCACCGGAAAGGTGTGACGCTGCTCTCGGCGGCGCCGCTTCCCGGGGTTGACGCGGCGTCCTGGGGGCCGGTTCGGCCCCGTCCCGCCCGCGAGGACCAGCGACCGCCGCCCGGTCACGGATGTGGTCCGTGCGCACCGGGCGCGGAGCGGAGGCGACGGCGCCCCCGCGAACTATCGCGCTGATCACGCCACCAGGCTATCGCTCCTGCCGGGTGACCCGTCATGAGCCGTATGTGTACAAAACCAGGGGTGAGATTTTGACGTTCTGCACAGGGTGTGCGGGGTGGGGGGTGTGGGCGCGCGCGGTGCGGGCGTCGTCCGTCGCGGCTCAGGCGGCCAGGCGCTGGGCCTCGGCGACGGCTTCCCGGAGGGTGTCCACCACGGGCACGCCGGCGCCTTCGAGGCTGGCCCGGCTGTGCGAACCGCCGGTGTAGAGCACCGCGCGCGCCCCCGCGTGCCGGGCGGCCACGGCGTCGTCGGCCGCGTCCCCGATCACCACGGTGCGCGCCGGTCGCACCGTCCCGGCCAGCGCGCCCAGGTGCCGCACCATGTGCTCGGCCTTGCTGCCGCCGGAGGGCCCGGTACGCCCGTCGACGCGTATGAAGTGCGTCTCGATGCCGAAGCCCCGCACCAGCGGGACCAGGTCCTCATGGCCGTACATGCTCAGGATCGACTGGCTGTGGCCGGCCGACGTCCAGCCCGTCAGCAGGTCCACCGCGCCCTCGGCGAGCGCGCAGCGGGTGCGGTGCTCGGTGTAGTGCCGGTGGAAGACCGCGTCCATCAGCTCCCACTCGGCGTCGGTGGGCAGCCGCCCCATCAGCCGCTCGTAGAACTTCGGTATCGGCACGCAGTACAGCGTGCGGTAGCGCTCCAGCGTGATCGGCGCGAGGCCGATCTCGGCGAAGGCGGCGTTCGTCGCGCCGATCACCGCGTCGTTGTCGTGGAACAGCGTGCCGTTCCAGTCCCAGACGATGTGCGCGCCCGAACCCGTCGCGCCTGAGTGCGTCCCCATACCGCCCAAGGTACTCGTGGCCACTGACAGTCAGGAGTCCTCGCGTACGGCGACGAGGTTCGCGATCTCCTGGGTGGCGAACCAGAGCAAGTCGTGGTCCTCGGCCGCGTCCACGACGGCCAGCGCCTTCTCGTCCCCGGCGTCCGCCGCCGCGAGGGCCGCCGCCGCGGCGGCCACCTCGGTCGCGGCGTCGTCGGAGTCGACGTGCACGGCGGCCGCCTTGGCCAGCGGTACGGTCCCGGCCAGCCGCACCTCGCCGGGCTCGGCCCGGTCGGCGTCCCGGACGGCCTCCACCGCGCCGTCCGCGACGTCGACGGCGACCACGACCCGGCGGCGCGGCGCGTCCGGCGACGCCGCGAGCTGCCGCAGCGAGGCCAGCGCGGCCCGGGTCAGGGCGGCGTACTCCAGTTCCTCGGTGTCCTCGGAGCCGTACCACGCGCGCAGGGCGGGGGTGACGGCGTGGGCGGCGAACGGCTCCGCGCCCAGCCGTCCGGTCCGGTGCGCCTCGGCGAGACCGGGGAGGGTCAGGGGGACGTAGACGCGCATGACGGGCCGCTTTCGTGGTCGCAGGGCTCCGGGGGGACTCCGGCGGGGCCGGGAGGGCTCCACCGGGGCCCGGAGGCTCCCGTGGGGGCTTCGCACCGCCGACGGCGGCCCAGGGGCCACCCGGACGGCCTTCAGGATACGTGCGGGCGTCCCCGTTCGTGTCCCCGGCCGCGCTCCGGGAGACGTCCACCCGACACCTCCCGATTCACCCGGTCCACCCCCTTTCCGCCCTTTGTCCCCGGGGGCCGTACCGCGCACGATCACTCGGATGAGTGAAGTCTGCGACCGCCCGGGACGCGCCACTCTTGCTTTGCCCGGCCGGAACCGGCTCCCGTACAAGATCCCCTGCAAGAAGTTACCGGCCGGTACGGCCATGTCGTAGAACGGGGACGCCACGCGTGAACAAGGTCATGACCAGAACCCGGCGCCGTCCGGGCGCCCGCCCGCCGGGCCGCCGCGCCGCCCGCCGGCCCGCCGGCGCCCCGCCCCGCGCGCCGGCCCCCGGCC
>NZ_BAABKC010000134.1:0-10784 GCF_039543625.1 Streptomyces similanensis
GCGCGGACGCCGCGGCGCGCGTCGCGCGCGTCGCCCGCAACGCGCTCCCCGGCGCACGCGGCCACTGGCGCTCCGGCACCCGCGCCCACTTCGCGCTGCGCGCCGCCGAGCCGGGCGCCGTGCGGAGCGCCGGCGGCACCGAACACCTGGCGCGCCGGATGGCGGCCAAGCTCGCCGAGCGGCCCGACGTCCTCTTCGCCTACTGGGACCAGGGGCTCGGCCGCCTGGTCGTCAGCGTCACCGAGGAGGAGTTCTCCGACCGGGTCATGGAGCACGCGACCGACCTCGCCACCCGGCACGGGCTGACCCTGGCGGGCGGCGACCCCGAGGAGATGCCGCACCCCGCCGACGCCGCCGGGGTGCGGGCCGCCGCGGCCACGCTCGGCGCCGACGCGCTGGGCATCGCCGCCGGCCTCACCGCGTACTGGCTGCGGCTGCCGCCGTCACCGCGCCTGGCGACCGCCGCCGTCACCCTGCTCCGGGAGAACCCCCGCTTCCGCGCCCGGCTGCGCGCCCGCCTGGGCGCCTCCCGGATGGATCTGCTGCTGGCCTGCGTGAACGCGGCCGTGCACGGTGCGGGCCAGAGCCCCACCTCGCTGGTGCTCGACGGCGCCCTGCGCGCCTGCCAGCTGGCCGGGACGGTGGCCCGCTCGGCCGCCTTCGACACGGTGCACGACCAGCTGTGCTCGCCCGAGCGGATCAGCGTCGCCACCGACGACTGCCCGCGCCCCCCGCTGCGCGTCTCGCCCGCCCAGGAGTACGCCAACCACGCCTCCGCCGGCAGTCTGATCGGCGCGGCGGCCACCCTGCTGGTCAAGCACGACGCGGCCGAGGCGGCCGAGGCGGTGCTCGCCGGCTCGCCCAAGGCCGCCCGCTACGGGCCCGCAGCCTTCCACGCCGTGCTCAGCGCGGCGCTGGCCCGCACCGGCGTGCTGGTGCGCGACCCCGAACGGCTGCGGCAGCTGGAGATGGCCGGCACCGTCGTCCTGCACCCGAGCGCGCTGGTAGCCGACGACGGCGCCGCCGACCCCTGGGCCGAACCCGTCCTGGACGCCGCCCGCCGGGCCGGCCTGCGGATCGTCGTCGTGGGCCACCCGGCGCTGGAGGACTTCACCGGCCTCGCCGACGAGGTGGTGGACACCCGGCGGCCTTTCGACGACGTCGTCCACGGGCTGCGCCGTGACGAGGACGAGGGCGCGGTCGTCACCGTGGCCCGGGCGCGGTCGGCCGACGACCACGACGTCCTGGCCGCACTGCGCGGCAGCGATATCGCCGTCGCGCTCACCGACCGCGCCGGAGCGGTCGTGTGGGGCGCCGACATCCTGGCCCTGCACGGCCTGCCCGACGTGTGGCGGGTGCTCACCGCGGTCCCGGCCGCGCGCACGGTCGGCCGCCGCTCGCAGACCCTGGCCCGCTCCGGCGCCGCGCTGTCCGGGCTGATGGTCGCCGTCGGCGAGTCCGGCGGCGGCCGCGGCCGCCGCTCCGTCCTGCCCGGACTGCGGCACGCGCCGGTCGACGCCGCAGCGGCCACCGCCCTGCTCTCCGGCGCGCGCGCCGCCCTGGGAGTGGCCGCCGCCCGCGCCCCCCGCCCGCACCCGCGCGTGCCCTGGCACGAACTGAAGCCGAACGAGGCGCGGGAGCGGCTGGAGCACGAACCGGCCGACGTGCCGACCCCGCTGGAGCAGGCCACCACCCGCGTCCGCGACACGGCCGGCGCCGCCTTCCGGCATCCCGCGCTGGCCCCGGCCCGCTGGACGTACGACCTCGGGCGGGCCGTGCGCGGCGAACTCCAGGACCCGCTCACCCCCGTCCTGGCCGTCGGCTCGGCGGCCTCGGCGATGCTCGGCTCCGTGATGGACGCCCTGCTCGTCGTCGGAGCGCTCGACCTGAACGCCCTGGTCGGCGGCGTCCAGCGGCTGCGCGCCGAGCGGGCGCTGTCCGGGCTGCTGGCCGAGCAGAAGCAGAAGGCGCGCCTGGCGCCCCCGGCCGGCCAGGCGCCGGCCGGCGGCGCCCGCACCGTGGACGCGGGCAAGCTCAGCCCGGGCGACGTGATCGAGCTGAAGGGCGACGACGTGGTGCCCGCCGACGCCCGCCTGCTGTGGCAGGAGGGCCTGGAGGTCGACGAGTCCGCGCTGACCGGGGAGTCCCTGCCGGTGCAGAAGCAGACCGGCCCCACGCCGCACGCCGTCGTCGCCGACCGGCTGTGCATGGTCTTCGAGGGCACCACCGTGGTGGCCGGGCAGGCCAGGGCCGTCGTCGTGGAGACCGGCGAGCTGACCGAGGCCGCCCGCGCCGTGCACCTGGCCGCCCGTACGCCCCCGGCCGGCGGAGTGCAGGCCCGCCTCCAGGAACTCACCCGCAAGGCGCTGCCGTTGACGCTCGCGGGCGGCGCCGCGGTGACCGGCCTCGCCCTGCTGCGCGGCGCCCCCGTCCGCGACGCGGTCAGCGGCGGCGTGGCCGTCGCGGTGGCCGCCGTGCCCGAGGGGCTTCCGCTGGTGGCGACGGTGGCCCAGCTGGCCGCGGCGCGCCGGCTCAGCCGGGCCGGCGTCCTGGTGCGCACGCCGCGCACCCTGGAGGCGCTGGGCCGGATGGACACCATCTGCTTCGACAAGACCGGCACTCTCACCGAGAACCGGCTGCGCCTGGTGCGGATCTCCGACGGGGGCGGCGCCGTCCACGCGGTGGGCGACGAGGCGGGCGCGCAGACGCTGCGCGTCGCGGCACGGGCCTGCCCACGCCTGAACGGCGGCTCCGACCGGCCGGTGCACGCCACCGACGAGGCGGTCCTGGACGCGGCCCGGCCCGACCCGGACTGGACGCAGCTCGAAGGCCTCGGCTTCGAGGCCGCCCGCGGTTACGCGGCGGCCGTCGGCCGCACCGCCGACGGGCGACGGCTGCTCGTGGTCAAGGGCGCCCCGGAGACCGTGCTGCCCGCCTGCCCCGCCCTGCCCTCCCACGCCGCGGAGACCTCGCACGCGCTCGCCGGCAGCGGACTGCGGGTCCTGGCGGTGGCCCAACGGCGGCTCGCCGACGGCGAGAAGGAGTCGGAGGCGCTCGAACAGGGCCTGAGCAACCTGGAGTTCACCGGAGTGCTGGCCCTGTCGGACGTGCCCCGGGAGACCTCCACCACCCTCGTGCACGGCCTGTACGAGGAGGGCGTACGGCCGGTCATGCTCACCGGCGACCATCCGCAGACCGCGCGGGCGATCGCCACCGAACTCGGCTGGCCCGAGGACACGACGGTGGTCACCGGCGACGAACTGGGCGCCGCCGACCGCTCGGCCCGGGCCCGCATGCTGCGCGACGCGGGCGTGGTGGCCCGGGTGGCGCCCGAGCAGAAGCTCCAGGTCGTCGAGGCGTTGCGGGACGCCGGGCGGGTGGTCGGCATGGTCGGCGACGGCGCCAACGACGCGGCCGCGATCCGGGCCGCCGACATCGGCGTCGGCATCAACGCCCGCGGCTCGGCCGCCGCGCGCAACGCCGCCGACATCGTCCTCACCGCCGACGACCTCACCGTCCTGATCGACGCCATCGGCGAGGGCCGTGCCCTGTGGCACAGCGTCGCGGACGCCATCGCCATCCTGATCGGCGGCAACGCGGGCGAGGTCGGCTTCGGCATCCTGGGCACCCTGCTGGCCGGCCGGGCGCCGCTGTCCACCCGGCAGATGCTGATGGTGAACCTCTTCACCGACCTGTTCCCGGCCATGGCGGTGGCGGTCACGCCGAAGGAGGACGTGGAGCAGGCCCGCGCCGGCTCGCCCGAGGACGCGGCCGGCGGCGTCCTGGGAGAGCCGCTGATCCGGCAGATCCGCCACCGGGCGCTCACCACCTGCCTGGGCGCCGTCACGGCCTGGCTGATCGGCCGCTTCACACCGGGCACCGCACGCCGCTCGGGCACCATGGCGCTGTGCGGGGTGGTCGGCACCCAGCTCGCCCAGACGCTGCTGGACCGCCGCGACAGCAGGCTGGTCCAGGTGACCTCCCTCGGTTCGGCGGTCGCCCTGATCGCCATGGTCCAGACCCCGGGCGTCAGCCGCGTCTTCGGCTGCACACCGCTGGGCCCGGTCGCCTGGGCCGGCGTCGTCGCGGCCATCGCCCTCGCCCTGGCGGGCCAGCGCGCGCTGCCCCGCCTGGAGGAGACGGTCCTGCGGCTGCTGCCCAAGGGAGCGGGCGACGGCCGGGAGACCCCCGCCCCCCGCCGGAGTGTGACCGGAACCGCCGGGACCTGACCGGAGCGCTGCCCTCAGGGGCGCGCCCCGGCGCTCGGACGGACCATGATCTCCGACGTCTCCGACGTCTCGGACGGACCGGTGGTGTCAGACGGACCGGTGGTACTGGTCCGGCACGTGGACCGAGCCGCCCAGCTCGCGGGCCGCGTGCCGGGCCCAGGACGGGTCGCGCAGCAGTTCGCGGCCGAGCAGAACCGCGTCGGCCTCGCCGTTGGCGAGGATCTTCTCCGCCTGCCCGGCCTCGGTGATCAGCCCCACGGCGGCCACCGGCATCGGCGTCTCGGCCTTCACCCGCGCCGCGAAGGGCACCTGGTAGCCGGGGCCCGTCGGGATGGACACACCGGAGGCGTTGCCGCCCGTGGAGACGTCCAGCAGGTCGACGCCGTGCGCGTGCAGCTCGGTCGCGAAGCGCACCGTGTCGTCGGCCGTCCAGCCGCCCTCGTCCAGCCAGTCGGTGGCCGAGATCCGGAAGAAGACCGGCTTGTCCTCGGGCCACACCGCGCGCACCGCGTCCACGACCTCCAGGGCGAACCGCACCCGGTTCTCGTACGAGCCGCCGTAGGCGTCCGTGCGGTGGTTGGAGTGCGGGGAGAGGAACTCGCTGATGAGATAGCCGTGGGCGCCGTGTATCTCGACGATCTCGAAACCGGCGGTCAGCGCCCGCCGCGCCGCGTCCGCGAACTGCCGTACCACGTCACCGATCTGGTCAACCGTCAACTCGTCCGGTACCGGGTGGCGTTCGTCGAAGGGCGTCGCGCTCGGCGCCACCGGCTGCCAGCCGTGCGCGTCCGGCCCGAGCGGCGCGCCGCCCCGCCAGGGCTGGTCCGTCGACGCCTTGCGCCCGCCGTGTCCCAGCTGGATCGCCGGCACCGTGTTCTGGCTCCTCAGGAAGCGGGTGATCCGCCGGAACGCCTCGACCTGGGCGTCGTTCCAGATGCCGAGGTCGTAGGGGGAGATCCTGCCCTCCGGCGACACGGCGGTCGCCTCCACGATGATCAGTCCCGTGCCGCCGGTCGCCCGCGCCGCGTAGTGGGCGAAGTGCCAGTCGTGCGGGACACCGGTCAGCGGGCCCTCGGGCTCGGCCGAGTACTGGCACATGGGGGGCATCCAGACCCGGTTCGGGATCGTCACTTCGCGCAGTGTCCAGGGCTCGAAGAGCGCACTCACGGCGGACTCCATTCGTCACGGGAGCGGTGGTCTGCTTGTACGGTAACTCTCGTAGTACGTCAGCTGTCAAACTACGATGTCCCTCGTAGAATGAGAAGCCTCGTACGAAGTGGAGTCACCGTGACCGCTCCCGCCCCCGCCGCCGGCGGCCGCACCCTCGCGCACCCCGCGCCGGAGGACATCCGCCTGGAGGACGTGCTGCACGCGCTGTCCGACCCGCTGCGCCTGGGCATCGTGCGAGACCTCGCCGGCGGGCGCGGCGAACTCGCCTGCTCGGACTTCGACGTGCCCGTCACCAAGTCGACCACCACGCACCACTTCCGGGTGCTGCGCGAGGCCGGGGTGATCCGGCAGGTCTACCGGGGCACCGCCAAGATGAACGGGTTGCGCCGCGACGACCTCGACGCCCTCTTCCCGGGCCTGCTCGACAGCCTGCTCGCCGCCGCCGCCCGGCAGGAGGAGCGCCGCGCGCACGACTGAGACGGCCGGGCCGCCCCGGCCTCCCGCCGCCTCAGGGCGCGTCCGTACCGGCCGCCGCCCGCAGCGACTCCCAGTCGGGCAGCTTGACGACCGCGCGTCCGAGCGAGGCCCCGAGCCGCGCCTCGGCGCGCTCGATGGCCTGCCAGCCCGCCCACCCGACCGGCTCCACGCCCTCGGCGCGCAGCGCCGCCACCGCGTCCTCGGGCACCGGCTCGCGGGCGAGCGCGGGCGCGTCCGCGAGCAGCGATGCCACCGTCTCCTTCGCGCACGGCCGGTTGGTGCCGATGACACCCGTGGGGCCCCGTTTGATCCAGCCGGCCACGTACTCGCCGGGCGCGACGGCGCCCGCGCGCAGCACCCGGCCCTCCCGGTGCGGCACGGTGCCCGTGGCGGCGTCGAACGGCAGCCCGTCCAGCGGCACCCCGCGGTAGCCCACCGAGCGCAGCACCAGCTGCGCCGCCAGATCCTCGTGGCGCCCCGTGCCCGTCACGCCGCCCAGGCCGTCCGGCGCCGTCCGCTCGAACCGCACCCCCGCCACCCGGCCGCCGGCGGCGAGCAGCTCGACGGGGCGGAGGAAGAACCGCAGCCGGATCCGGCGGGAGCCGCCGCGCAGGGGCGTGTGCGCCCAGGCGCGCAGCACCTCCACGTTGCGGCGCTGGGCGGCCGGCAGCGCGGAGGGGTCGGCGCACCCGGGGTCCAGCGCGAGTTCCGCCGGATCGACGATCACGTCGGTGTCCGGCAGCGCGCCCAGCTCCCGCAGTTCCTTGGTGGTGAAACGGGCCTGCGAGGGGCCGCGCCGGCCCACCATGTGGATGTCGGTCACCCGGCTCGCGGTGAGCGCCGCGAGGGCAGCCTCGGGCAGGTCGGTGGGGCTCAGCTCGGCCGCGCCCCGGGCCAGCATGCGGGTGACGTCCACGGCCACGTTGCCCACGCCGACGACCACGGCGCCGCGGGCGTCCCGCACGAAATGGCCGTCCACGGCGTCGGGGTGGGCGCTGTACCAGGACACGAACTCCGTCGCCGACCAGCTGCCCGGCAGTTCCTCGCCCGGGATGCCGAGCCGGCGGTCGGTCGAGGCGCCCACGCAGTACACCACCGCGTGGTACAGCCGCCGCAGCCGGTCCAGCGGCAGTCCGTCCGGGCCGCCGACCGGCACCGCGCCCAGGAACCTGATCCGCTCGTGCTCCAGCACCGCGCGCAGGCTGCCCTGGAGCGACTTGATCTTCTCGTGGTCGGGCGCCACGCCGTAGCGGACGAGCCCGTACGGGCACGGCAGCCGGTCCAGGACGTCGACGCGCACCTCGGGGTCCTGCTGGACCAGGCCCTGAGCGGTGTAGCACCCGCTCGGCCCCGAGCCGACGACGGCGACACGCAGCACGGCGGAACTCCTTACCCCGGCGGTCGGAGGAGGTCGCTGATGCCTACCAGCATGGCACCGGACGCCCCGGCACGGCAGCACCCCGCCGCCACCCGGCCGACACGTCACCCACCCGCCCCGCCCCGGCCGACTCGTCACCCGCCCGCCCCGGCCGACCCATCCCCACCCGCCCCCTCGCGGCGGCGTCCGCCCTACGGCACCCGTCCGCGGCCGTTCAGGCTTCCAGGACGGGGAGTCACCCCTCCCCGTCCCTGGCCCGGTCCGTCGCGAAGAAGCGGGACACGTCCGTGCCGCGGGAACCGCCGGCGGCATCCGCCCCCGGGGGCCGCCCCATGTCCCAGTCCAGTCCGTACCGCTCGAACAGCTCGGCCCGCAGCACCGGCACCGGCATCGGGGCGCCCGGCACCAGCGCCGCGTACACCGCGCCCATCAGCAGCGCCCGCAGCATCGGGTAGTCCGCGTCGACGTCCGCCGAGCCGTGCCGGGCCACCGTGTCGCGCAGCAGGTACGACAGCCGCTGCTGCTCCGGGCACTGGAGGAAGCCCTCGGCCTGAAGGATCCCCGCCATGTGCTGGCGCATCAGCACCGGCCGCTCCCGGGCCAGACCCAGGATCGCGTCGATGGCGCGCGCCATCCGCTCCCGGCCGTCCTCGGTGCGCGGCTCGCGCTCCAGGGCCTCCTCCAGCGTGCGGTGCATCAGCCGGTGCACGGCGGACTGCACCAGCTGGCGCTTGCCGGGGAAGTAGTACGACACCAGACCGCGCGCGGAGCCCGCCCGGTCGGCGATGGCGCCGAGCGTCGTCGCGTCGTACCCGTGCTCGCCCACCAGCTCGACCGCCGACTGGAGGAGCCGTTCCCGGGAACGCCGCCGCAACTCTTCATTGACCGAGGCGCTGCGCGGGGACATGCTGTAACTCCTGCGTTGACTGGCTGCCAGCCAACTATACTCAGCGCAAGCGGACCGGCCCGTGGTACGGGCCTGGTCGGCATGCCGCCCGTCTCGGGCGACGCGGGGGATCGTCCGAGGCGGGCGCACTTCCCCCCCGATGGTGTCCTGAGGCTCCTAACCGGCCGCGGCCCCGGCCCCGCTCCCCCTAGCCCAGCGCGCGCAGTCCCGGCATCAGTGCGACCAGGACCGGCACCGCCGGGACGAGCGACGCCAGCGCCGTCAGACGCAGTCGGTGGACGGCGGTCAGCCGGGTCCGGGGTGTCAGCAGCCGGTGCACCCGCTGCGGCACATCGGCCCGCGGGCTCGGGCAGGGGCCGAACACCCCGCGGTCCTCGTTGAGTTCGACGAGTGCGAGCGCGGTCGTCAGCCGGCCGAAACGGCGCGAGGCGGCGTCGTCGGCGGCGAGTTCGACCAAGCGGTGCATCTCGTCGCGGAACGCGGCGAAGACGGGCACCTGCGGGAAGCCGTCCGCCAGCGCGGCCGAGCAGTGCAGCAGCCAGTCGTGCCGGGCCCGCGCATGACCCTGTTCGTGGGCGAGGACGGCGTCCAGCTGCCGTCCCTTCAGCCGGCGCAGCGCGGCCGTGGTGACGACCAGCCGGGGTGTGGTCCCGGGCAGCCACCACGCGTCCGGCCGGTCGCTCTCCAGCACCACGAGCCGGTCGGCGCCGGGCTCCTCTCCGGGCAACAGCGGGGCGCGGACGAGGAGTTCGGCACGGCGGCCGGCGCGCCGCCGGCGGGCGCGGACGATCTCGCGCAGCAGCATCGCCGCGCTCCACACCCCGCCGCAGGCGAGGGTCACCGCGGTCGTCGGCGCCCACGCCCCGGCCGTGCCGAGGGCGTACGCCTCGACCACCGCGCGCGGGGCCGTGGCGAACACATGGCCGCGCACCGCCTCCCAGGCGGCGGCGGCGCTGAGCGTCATCGACAGCGCGCAGCACAGCAGGACGGCGGCCACCGCGCACTGCCACGCCCACAGCGCGACGACCGGTTCGCGGTCCGGCCAGTCGGTCCGGGCCAGCAGCCGCGGAGCGGCCACGGCGATCAGCATGCCGAACAGCAACAGGACCGCGGGGACCATCATGCGAGCACCCTATGAGCGCCCGGCCGCCCGGGTTGCCGCTCCGCACGGCAAAGTGACGCAGACCACGGCGACGCCTCCGCACGCACCCCTCTCGTCACATCGCCCGCGCCCTCGCCGGCTCACAGGGTCAGCAGCATCGCGACCATCGCCATCCCCATGGAGAGCCGGCAGGCGCGCGCGAGTTCCGGACGGTCCCCCCATCCCGTGACGGCCCCCGCCCCGCCCGGTACGGCTCCCGCGCCGCTCGCGGGAGCGGCGGCCGCCGGTACCAGCCGCGCGCCGGAGGCCAGGACGTAGCCCGCGAAGTACAGCAGCAGCGCGCCGGTGAGGAGGGGCGCTCCCGAGCCGCCGTGCGCGTGGTGGTGCCCGCCGGGGGAGCCGGGGGACAGCGTCATCACCACCGACATGTAGACCATGGCGGCCGCGCCCACCGAGTGGTGCAGATGGTGCGCGCTGGTCCGCGCCCACCACAGCGAGCGCAGCGCGGCCACGCCGAAGACCAGCGCGTAGCCGGGCCAGGCCCAGGCCGGCGGACTGAAGACCGCCGCGGGGACGGCCATCGCGGCCATCGCGAAGCCCATCACCGCCTCGCTGCCCGCGGCCCTGCGCTGCTCCTCGACACCGCTGCGCATGCGCAGCAGACAGTAGGCGCCGCTCGCCGCGCACAGCGCGACCAGCAGCCAGCCGGGCGAAGCCGGTCCGTGCACCCCCCACCTCCCCGCTCGACGTTGCCGGACCGCCGCTGGGCGGTCCGCCGCTCGGTCAAGCGATGCCCGGACCGCGCGGTGCGCACACGAGCGCAAGGGTGTACGCGGGGAGCGTTCGCGGGAGCGCGCCGCGTCATGAGTGGGACGTCGGTCAATAATTTACCTGTAAAACACCTGTTAAGCTTATGGCCATGAGCAGTGCGCCTCCCAGCCCCACCACCCGCACCCCCCCGGGCCGTCGATCCGCCCCGCGCCTCCCCCTGGCCGGCGTCCTCCGGCTCGGCCGGCCCTCGGACATCTGGTTCAAGCCCGCCCTGAGCGCCGTCGTCTCGGTCGCCCCGCCCAACCTCACGCTGCTCGCCCTCGGCCGGCTCGACCTGGCCATGTACACGATGGCCGGCTCGCTCTGCGCCCTCTACGCCCACAACCGCCCCTACGCCGCCCGGGCCCGGGTGCTGGCCTGGGTCGCGGCGGGAATGCTCGGCGGCCTCGCGCTCTCCCTCGTCGCGGCCTCGCTCACCTCCGACGCGGTCGTCCTGGTCACCGTGGGCGCGCTCCTGGCCGCCGCGCAGAAGACGCTGTGCGACGCCACCCGGCTCGGCCCGCCCGGCAACGTCGTCCTCAGCTTCGTCAGCTCCGCCGCCCTCTTCGTCCCGCAGAGCCTCGGTCAGATCCCCGGACACCTGGCGCTGGCCGCGGCGGCCGGAGCCTGGGCCTGGCTGGTCGGCATGGCCCCCGGCCTGCTGCGCCCGCACGGCCCGGAGCGCCGCGCCACCGCCCAGGCGCTGACCGC